>CAZNIX010000104.1:2485-11783 GCA_964573125.1 uncultured Thermoanaerobaculia bacterium | reverse complement strand
ACCCCGGCGCCCGGCGGCGAGCCGCGGCTCGGCCTCGCGCCGCCCGGGCCGCCCGGGCAGGGGCTCGAGGTCGTCCTCTCCGACCGCCCGCCGGGGGTGCCCGACGACGCCACGCTCGAGGCGCGCGGGGCGGTGGTCGGCGAGATCCTGATCCGCGCCGGCGACGTCTTCGATCCCGAAGACCCGGCCGAGGACCGGCTGCTGTTCCGCGTCGCCAACCGCCTCCACCGCTCGACCCGCGACGGGGTGATCGACAACTGGCTGCTGCTCCGGCCCGGCGACCCTTACTCGCGCCGCCTGATCGAGGAGAGCGAGCGGCTGCTGCGCGCCACCCGCTACCTCTACGACGCCCACATCCGGCCGGTGCGCTACCGCGACAACCGGGTCGACCTCGAGGTGATCACGCGCGACGTCTGGACCCTGACCGCGGGCGTCGGCCTGTCGCGCGCGGGGGGCGAGAACACCACCCGCTTCCAGGTCCAGGACACCAACTTCCTGGGCACCGGGCGGGACGTCAAGCTCGAGCACACCGACGACGTCGACCGCACCTCGACGCTCGCGGTCTACCGCGACCGCCAGCTCGCCGGCAGCCGCGTCTCGCTCGAGCTGTGGCTGGGCGAAAACAGCGACGGCACGCTCAAGCGGCTGGAGCTGGAGCGCCCGTTCTTCGCGCTCGCGACGCGGCGGGCGGCGGGCCTGTTCTACCGCGACGAGGAGCGGGTGGACCGGCTGTGGGCCGGCGGCGAGGTGATCGACCGCTTCCGCCAGCAGCGCACCTTCGTCGAGGTCTACGGCGGGCTCTCGCGCGGGCTCTCCGGCGGCCGCGACGGGCGCGCGCGCGGCCGCGGCGCCGCGCGCTGGACCGCCGGCTTCACCTACGACCGCCGCCGCTTCAGCCAGGCGCCCAAGGAGTTCTACCCCGAGGACCCGCCCACCGAGCTGCCGGTCTCCGACCGCACCCTCGCCTATCCCTGGCTGGGCTGGGAGTGGGTCGAGGATCGCTTCCTCGAGGTCAACGACGTCGACCAGCTCGAGCGCACCGAGGACTTCTACGCCGGCAAGCGGCTGGGCGCGCGGCTCGGCTACTCGCCGCGGTCGCTCGCCGGCGACCGCGACCGGGTGGTCTTCGCCACCGAGTTCGAGACCGGCTGGCGGCCGGGGCGCGGGAGCCTGCTCCTGCTCGCGGGCGGCGTCGGCGGCCGGCTGGCCGGGAGCGCGGGCCACGAGAACCTGGTCGCCGGCGTCGCCGCCCGCTACTACCGCCGCACCTTCGGCCGCCACCTGTTCTTCGCCGCGCTCGGCGCCGACGCCGTCGACCGCCTCGACGCCGAGGAGCAGCTCCTGCTCGGCGGCGACAACGGCGTGCGCGGCTACCCGCTGCGCTACCAGGCCGGCGACCGCCGCCTGCTCGCCACCGTCGAGCAGCGCTTCTACACCGACTGGCACCTGTTCCGGCTGCTCTACGTCGGCGCCGCGGTGTTCGCCGACGTCGGGCGCGCCTGGTACGACGGCCAGGACCCCAAGATGCCGGACGACGCCTCCTACCGCCTGGGCTGGCTTTCCGACGTCGGCTTCGGCCTGCGCCTGGCCTCGAGCCGCTCCGGCCAGGGCGCGATGGTCCATCTCGACGTCGCCTTCCCCCTCGAGCGCGACCCCTCGATCGAGAGCGTGCAGTGGCTGGTGACGACGAAAGAGACGTTTTGACGGCTGGGAGGTCGGGGGCGGAGCCCCGCCCTCCGGCGGCGTCTGGCTCCGCACCCAGCGGAACGGAACGGAAGGCCCACGCGGTCCCGTGCGGAGCCAGTCGAGCGGTGCGCCGGCCGCCGCTCGACACCCGACCAGCGCACCGCGTCCCCGGGGGGGGGCGGGGTCCGTCCCGGCCGGGCGCCCAGCGTCAATAACGCGGCACCGAGGGGTCGATCTCGACGCTCCAGGCGTCGATCCCGCCGGCGAGGTTGTAGGCGCGCTCGTAGCCCTCGGCGCGCAGCAGCTCGACCGCGCGCGCGGAGCGCGGGCCGTGGTGGCAGTGGACGACCAGAGTCTCGGCGGGATCCAGCTCCCCGCAGCGGTCGCGAAGTTCGCGCAGCGGGATCAGGCGCGCCCCCGCGAGGCGGCAGATCTCGTGCTCCCACGGCTGGCGCACGTCGAGGACGGTCACCGCCCGCCCCTCGGCACGCCAGCGAGCGAGGGTGTGGACGTCGACGTCGATGCCGTCGGCGCTCTCCGGCGCCGCCGCGGCGCCGCCGAGACCGCAGAACTCCTCGTAGTCGATCAACCCGCTCTGGGTCGGCCGCTCGGAGCAGACCGGGCAGTCGGGGCTCTTGCGCAGCGTCAGCTCCCGGAACCGGAGCGCGAGCGCGTCGAACAGCAGCAGCCGGCCGATCAGCGGCTCGCCGGCGCCGAGGATCAGCTTGATCGCCTCGTTGGCCTGGAGCGCGCCGATGATCCCGGGCAGGACGCCGAGCACGCCGGCGTCGGCGCACGACGGCACCAGCCCCGGCGGCGGCGGCTCCGGGAACAGACACCGGTAGCACGGCCCGCGCGCCCCCCAGAACACCGACACCTGCCCCTCGAAGCGGAAGATCGAGCCGTAGACGTCGGGCTTGCCGGCGAGCACGCAGGCGTCGTTGACCAGGTAGCGGGTGGGGAAGTTGTCGCTGCCGTCGACGACCAGGTCGTAGCCGGCGAACAGCGCGAGCGCGTTGTTCGAGTCGAGCCGGGTCTCGTGCGGCATCAGCTCGACGTGCGGGTTGATCCCGCGCAGGCGCTCGATCGCCGCGGTGACCTTGGGCCGGCCGACGTCGGCGTCGGAGTAGAGCACCTGGCGGTGGAGGTTCGAGACGTCGACGCGGTCGAAATCGACCACCCCGAGCCGGCCGACCCCGGCCGCCGCCAGGTAGAGACCGAGCGGCGAGCCGAGGCCGCCGGTGCCGATCATCAGCACCTTCGCCGCCTTCAGGCGCCGCTGCCCCTCGGCGCCGACCTCGGGCATGATCAGGTGGCGGGCGTAGCGGCGGACCTCCTCCGGCGACAGCGTCGGCAACTCGCCGGCGGCCGCCGCGTCGACCTCGACCTCGCCGTGAGGGGTGGCCACGCGTACGCTCACGTCTCGTTCTCCCGCGGCTCTCCGGTCGCCACGACCGCCTGCTCGACGAAGCCGCCGCGGTCGCCGGCCAGGCGCCAGCTCCGCGCCGCGCCGGCGCGGCCGGCGGCGACCGGGACGATCAGGTAGCTGACCCCCGGCCAGGCGTGCTCGCGGTCGAACCCGCTCGGCTCGGCCGGCCGGTCCGGATGGGAATGATAGTACCCGACGATCGCGAGCCCCTCGGCGCGCGCCGCGCGGTCGGCGCGCAGCACTGCCTCGGCGCCGATCGTGTACCGCCGCCGCCGCTCGGCGGCATGCTCGTTGACCGCCGCCACCGCCTGCGCCACCGCCGCGCCGCACCCGACCGCGCCACCCTCGCCGGCGCCGTCCGCGCCCGCGAGCGGCCGGCCGAGGAGGATGCCGCAACACTCCTCGGGATACGCGGTCTCGGCGTGCGCGGCCACCGCAGCCAATGCCGCCGCGGGGACCTCGAGGCGGTCCGCCCCCTCGTCCCGCCAGAGACCGAACGCCGCCATCGCCGGATGGAGCTCGCCCCGGTCGATCCGATCCAGGACCTCCAGATCCTGGCCGAGTGCCTCCG
The DNA here is from genome assembly GCA_964573125.1 of uncultured Thermoanaerobaculia bacterium. Classification (GTDB taxonomy): domain Bacteria; phylum Acidobacteriota; class Thermoanaerobaculia; order Multivoradales; family JBCCEF01; genus CAVSQV01. Next base: position 8,097 of record CAZNIX010000104.1, on the reverse strand, counting down.
CCAGACGACGGACCGCCGGGGCCGAACGTTTGAGCCGCTCGAACTCCCGCAGGCTCAGCACCACGGCCACCGGCCGGCCGCGCCGCCGGATCAGGAAGCGCTCCCCCGCGGACGCCCTGGCGACCAGCTCCGAGAGGCGGCTCCTGGCTTCGCTCACCGTCAGAGTATCCATCGGGACCTCGAGTCGCGAATCGCTAGCCGGCCTCCCGCAACACCGGCAGCCCGGTCACGACCGAGGCGATGATCGCGGCCAGCGAGAGCAGCAGGCAGACGAGCGCGACCAGGCCGTGGTCGGGGCGCTCGGGCTTCATCGGGTTGAGCAGCGCCGCGGTCGCGAGGCCGCCGGCGAAGCCGCCGAGGTGGGCCCAGTTGTCGACGTTGGGCCACAGGAAGCCGAAGACGAAGAGCATCGCCGCGTACATCCAGGCCTGGCGGCCGACCGCGCCGCTGACCCGCCGGCCGTACCAGACCAGCGCCCCGAGCAGGCCGAAGATCGGCGCCGAGGCGCCGACCGTCATCCCCGGGCCGCCGAGCACGACGGCGAGCGGATGGAGGAACACCGGCCCGAGGGTGCTCAGTCCGAAGCCGGCGACCGCGGAGACGGTGTAGACGATGACCATCCGCGCCGGGCCGTAGCCCTGCGCCACCGCCGGCGCGAGCTGGCGCAGCCAGAGCACGTTGAAGAAGATGTGCAGCAGGCCGCCGTGGAGCCAGCCGGCCGACAGCACCGTCCACCAGCGCCCGAACTGGAACACCGGCACCGCGCCGCTGGCGCCGAACAGGAAAACCGCGGGACGGCTCGGCGAGAGCAACGAGAAGCCGCTGCCGGCGACCCGGATCCCCTGGAAGTCGACCCCGAGCATCGCCAGGTAGAGCAGGCCGCAGGCGCCGATCATCAGCTCGACGAAGCCGAAGTCCTGGCCGAACCGCCGCAGCAGCGGCGCGAACCCCCACATCCCGGGCCGCGGCCGGCCGCAGTTGTAGCACTTCGCGTCGTTGACGCCGACCAGCCGCCCGCACGACGGGCAGACCACCGAGCCGGTGCGCTGGCGCTTGAACATGGGCGCGATCTTACCCGCTCGGGGTTGCGGCCCGCCCGTCGCGCCGGATGCCTTCGGGCGCCAGCGTCCCGGCCGCCGACACCCGGCCCGAACTGGTTGCGGTCCCCACCCGTCGCGCCGGATGCCTCCGGGCCCGCGCCCGGCGCGCCAGGCGTCGCAGGCGGCGATCGCGGCCTGCGGTGCACAGAACCGAGCCTCGGCCGGTGCGGACCGGGGCCGGGGTCGATCCCTCGTACAATCCGCCCCGCCGCGCCGGGCCGGAGACGGCGGCGTGCCGTCCGAGGGAACCGTGCAACCGATCGACGTCGCCATCCTCACCGAGAGCCGCTACGAAGACCCGCCGGTGGTCGGCTGGTACGAGCGCAACATCCTCGACGAGGAGCGGCTGCTCGGCGCGGCGCTCGGGCGGCGCGGGCTGACCTCGCGCCGGCTCGACTGGGCGCGCGCCGACGTCGACTGGACGCGGGTCGGCTGCGCGGTCTTCCGCACCACCTGGGACTACTTCCTGCGCCCGGCCGAGTTCGCGGCCTGGCTCGACCGCGCGGCGCGGGCGACGCGGCTCGTCAACTGCGAGTCGCTGGTGCGCTGGAACCTCGACAAGCGCTACCTCGCCGACCTCACGGCGCGCGGCGTGCGGGTGGTGCCCGGCCGGGTCGTCGAGCGCGGCGACCGCCGCCCGCTCGCCGATCACCTCGCCGCGGCCGGCTGGGAGGAGGCGGTGCTCAAGCCGGTGGTCTCGGGCGCCGGGCGGGAGACCTACCGGGTCGAGCCCGGCCGCGCGGCCGCGCTGGAGCCGACCTTCCGCCGCTTGGTCGCGGCCGAGGCGATGCTCCTCCAGCCGTTCCAGCGCGCGGTGGTCGAAGAGGGCGAGCGGTCGCTGGTCGTGATCGGCGGCGCGGTCACCCACGCCGTGCGCAAGGTCGCCCGCCCCGGCGAGTTCCGGGTCCACGACGACCACGGCGGCACCGTCCACCCGCACGCGCCGAGCCCGGCCGAGATCGCGTTCGCCGAGGCCGCGGTCGCGGCCTGCGACCCGCGCCCGCTCTACGCCCGCGCCGACATCGTGCGCGCCGACGACGGCGAGCCGGTCCTGATGGAGCTGGAGCTGATCGAGCCCGAGCTGTTCTTCCGCTTCCACCCCCCGGCCGCCGACGAGCTGGCCGGAGAGATCGCTCGCGAGCTGGGCAGAGCGCGCTAGCCCGCCGGCTCGCCGGCGGCGGCGGGGATCTCCTCCGCGCCGATCGCTCGCCGCCCCCGCCGCCCGCGCCGCGCCGCGGCGCCGAAGGCCGCGCGGGCGTCGTCGAACATGGTGTAGAGGACGGGGACGACGAGCAGGGTGAGGAGAGTCGCCGACGTCAGGCCGCCGATCAGGGTGTAGCCGAAGCTCTTGTAGGAGAGGCCGATCGAGGTCGGGCCGCCGACGGTCAGCGGCACCATGCCGCAGATCGTGGTCAGCGCGGTCATCATGATCGGCCGGAAGCGGCGGTGGCTGGCGAGCAGCACCGCCTCGCGGCGGCCGTGGCCGTCGCGGCGCAGGCGGTTGACGTAGTCGATCAGGACGATGCCGTTGTTGACCACGACGCCGATCAGCAGCACCAGCCCGACCATGCCCAAAAAGTCGATGTCGCGGCCGGTCAGGATGTGGATCCAGACCACGCCGATGCCGGCGAGCGGGATGGTGAAGACGATCGACAGCGGCAGGATGAAGCTCTCGAACAGGAAGCCCATCAGCAGGTAGATGAAGAGGATCGAGACCAGCGCCGCGAACTGCATCGCGGCGACCCCCTCGCCGGTCTCGCGGCGGTCGAGGCGGTCGCCGAAGCTGATCCCCTCCGGCAGGTCGATGCGGCGGGTGACCGCTCCCAGCCGCTCGCGGGTTTCCTCTTCGCGCCCTGCTTCGAGCTCGAGCGTGATCGTGCGCGCCATCCGCTTCTCGCGCCGCTGGATCCACTTGGCGGCGTTGGAGACCTGGACGTCGGTGAGCGCGGAGAGCGGCACCAGCGAGCCGGTGTCGGTGGGCACCGCGAAATCGGCCAGCTCGGTCAGGCTCTCGCGGTCCGCTTCCTCGAAGCGCACCCGGACCTGGATCTCGCGGCCATCGCGGTGGATCTCGGGCAGCTCCTGGCCGCGCAGGGCGTAGCCGACGACGCCGGCGACCACCTGCGGGTTGACCTGCTGGCGCTGGGCGCGCTCGCGGTCGACGACCAGCGCCAGCTCGTTGGGCTGGCGCTCCTGGGAGAGGCGCTTGACCCCGAGCACGCCGTCCACCCCCGCCAGCACCCCCTCGAGGTCCGAGGCGGTCTGCTCGAGCAGGTCGGCGTCGTCGCCGTAGAGCGTCAGCACGTGCTCGCTCTCGTCCTCGTCGGCGGCCTCGTCCTCGTCGCCGGTGTAGACCTTGACCCCCGGCCGCTCGGGCAGCAGCGCGACCGCCTTCTCGGTGATCTCGCGCGGCGCCAGCTTGCTGGTGCGCGGGTTGTTGAACCAGCCCTCGACCTCGCCCCAGTTGGCGCGGTGGAAGTAGAAGTAGCCGTCGAGGTCGAGCGCCTCCTTGTTCGCCGCGAGCAGCTTCTCGACCTCGAGGAAGTACTGCTCGGTGTCCTCGAACCCGTAGGTCGGCGGCAGCTCGACGTCGAGCGAGAAGCCGGGGCGCTCGTTCTCGTCCTGCTCGACCACCTCGAGCCCGCTCCCCTTGGCCGCGATGCCGGTGATGATGACTACCGCGGTCACCCCGAGCAGGAGGTCGAGCCGACGGTCGAGGAAGTAGCCGAGGAGCTTCTCGTAGCCGTGGTTGACGCGCTCGAACGTGAGGTCGTAGGCGCGGTGGAGCACCGCGTTGAGCCGCTTGTGCGCGCGCTCGAGCCGCGACGGGTCGTGGCCGTTGCCGTTCTGCGGCAGGGTCAGGTAGACCGAGAGCGGGACGAAGACCAGCGCCACGACCAGGCTCGCGAGCAGCGACACCGAGACCGGGATCGAGAGCCGCAGGAGGAAGAACTGCGCCTCGCCCTCGACCAGCGACACCGGCAGGAACACGATCACCGTGGTCAGCGTCGCCATGGTGATCGCGAGCGCGATCTCGCTCGCCCCGTGCAGGCAGGCCTGGCGCCGCGGCAGCCCGTCCTTGTGCAGGCGGTAGATGTTCTCGGCGACCACCACCGAGTTGTCGACCAAGAGGCCGATGCAGATCATCAGCCCGAGGAGCGTCAGGATGTTGAGCGTCTCGCCCGCGAAGTACATCACGGTCAGCCCGATCACGATCGAGAGCGGGATCGAGAGCGTGATGATCAGCGTCATGCGCACCCGGCGGAGGAAGAAGAACAGCACGCCGACCGCGAACAGCCCGCCGACCTTGCCGCTGTTGAGCAGCGTCCCCAGGCTCTCCATGATCACCGAGCCCTGGTCGAAGAACAGCTCCATCTCGATCAGGCGCAGGCGCGGGTCCTCCTTGAGGCGCTCGGTCAGCTCCTGGACCGCGCGGCTGACCTCGAGGGTGTTGGCCTCCCCCTCCTTGAGCACCTGCACCGCCACCGCCGGTTTCGAGTTGACCCGCACCCGGTACTTCTTGTCCGGCTCGGCGTAGCTGACGGTGGCGACGTCGCGCACGCGCACCGCGGGCGCGACGCGGCGGTTCTCGACGTCCTCGAGGCTCTTGTAGCGCGCCACCGAGCGCAGCAGGAGCTTGGCGCCGCCGTCGTAGACGTGGCCGCTGGCGAGAGAGAAGTTGTCGCTCCCGAGGTCCTGGGCGATCTGGTAGATGTTGAGGCCCGCCGCGTCGGTGCGCTGGCGGTCGAGCTCGATCAGGACCTCCTTCTCCTCCAGCCCCTGGAGATCGACCGAGGCGACGCCGTCGATGCGCGACAGCGGCAGCACGATCGCGTTCTGGATCAGGTCGTAGGGATCGACCAGCGCCGGGTCGATCATCAGGCCGACCATCGCCACCGGGAAGCCCGAGGGGTTGTCCTTGCGGATGTAGAAGCGGTCGGCGTCCTCGGGCATGCGCACCCGCGCCCGCTGCACCCGGTCGCGCACCTCGCGGTAGGCGACGTCCATGTCGGTGCCGTGCTTGAAGCGCAGGAAGACGCGGCCGAACCCGGTGGCGGAGAACGAGTTGAGCCGGTCGAGACCGCGCACGGTCGACAGCTCCTCCTCGAGCGGGAGGACGATCTTCTCCATCACCTCGCGCGCCGGCGCGTCCGACCACGGCACGTTGACCGACAAAAACGGCGACTCGTAGCCGCGCGGGAACAGCTCGACCGGGATGCCGAGCCCGGCGACCACCCCGACCACCAGCGTGCTCGCGAGCAGCACCAGGACGGTGATCCGGCGGTCGAGCGAGAGCCGCGGCAGCAGGCTCTCCCAGCGGCTCGTGGGGACCTCGGGGCGGTCGACGTCGGGGGCGGCGTCGGGGGCGGCGGAGCGGTCCGGCGGCGGGCTCATCGCGGGTTCCTCAGCGCGCCGGCAGGGCGGGACCGGCGGCGTCCGGCATCAGGGCGCCGGCTGGCTCGGAGGAGCCGGCCGCGGCCGCCGGCGCCGGCTCGGCGCGGCCGCGCAGCC
>CAZNIX010000104.1:0-2475 GCA_964573125.1 uncultured Thermoanaerobaculia bacterium | reverse complement strand
CGGTCGAGCACGGCGTAGACCGAGGGGATGACGATCAGGGTCAGCACGGTCGAGGTGACGAGGCCGCTGATCACCGCGATCGCCATCGGGGTGCGGATCTCGGCGCCGTCGCCCAGGCCGAGCGCCATCGGCGCCAGCCCGAGCACGGTGGTCGCGGTGGTCATCAGGATCGGCCGCAGCCGCGCCTCGCCGGCGGCGACGATCGCCGCCTCGCGCGCGAGGCCGCGGGCGCGCAGGGTATTGACGTAGTCGACGAGCACGATCGCGTTGTTGACCACGATGCCGGCGAGCATGATCATGCCGAGCACGACCACCACGCTGACGCTGATGTCGAGCGCGGCGAGCGCGACGATGGTGCCGAAGAACGCGAGCGGGATGGTGAGCATGATCACCAGCGGCTGGAGGAGCGACTCGAACTGCGCCGCCATGATGACGTAGACGAGGAAGATCGAGAGCCCGAGGGCGAGGAACAGGCTCCCCCGGCTGCGCTGCCACTCCTCGTTCTGCCCAGCGATGAAGAACGTCATGTCGGCCGGCCACTCGATGCGGCCGGCGAGCGCGCTCTCGATCGCCGCGACCGCGGAGCCGAGCGAGCCCTGGGCGATGTTGGCCTCGATCAGCGCCACCCGGCGGCCGTCGACCCGGCGCACCTCGGAGGGCCCCTCGCCGAGAGTGACGTCGGCGATCGAAGCGAGCGGGATCGGCCGCGCGCCGCCCGCGTTGACCACCAGCGCGCGCACCTCGCCGACGGTCTCGCGGTCGCGCTCGGCGAGACGGGCGACGATCGGCACCCGGCGGTCGTGGAGGTTGAAGCGGGTGGCCTCGAAGCCCTTGACCTGGTTGCGCACCGCCTCGGCGACCGAGCGGAGGTCGAGGCCGTAGCGCGCCAGGCGCTCGCGGTCGTAGACGATCTGGACCTCGGGCGCGCCGCTCTTGAGCGTCGCCTCGACGTCGGCCAGCTCGGGGAGCGCGGCCATCACCCGCCGCGCCTCCTCGCCGTAGCGCTTGAGCTGCGCGAGGTCGTCGCCGTGGACCTCGACCTCGATCGGCGTGCGTGAGGAGAACAGCACCGGCCGCACCACCCGCGCCTCGAGGTCGGGGACCTCGGCCAGGCGCCGGCGGATGCGCGCGATCACCTCCCGCTCGCGCTCGGCGGTGCCGCCGGCGCCGGTGAAGAGGCCGGTCAGGCGGTCGGCGGTGGTCAGCACGACCGGCTCGAGCAGCACCTTGAAGCGCGCCGAGTGCTCGCCCTCGTCGGCGCGCTGCGAGTTGGCGGCGTCGAAGCCGACGGTCAGGATCAGCGCGCGGATGTGCTCGCGCTCGGCGAGGATCGCGCGCTCGACCGGCGCCAGCACGGCGTCGGTCTCTCCGAGCGGGGTGCCCACCGGCAGCGCGACCTCGAACGTGAACTCGCCCTGGTGCACCTCGGGCAGGAGCTCGGTGTCGAGACCGCGGGCGGCGGCGACCGTGACCGCGACCACCACCGTGACCAGCGCCGCGACCGCCACGGTGTGGGCGAGCGCCCAGCGGATCGCTTTCGGGTAGCCGGCGCGCAAGGCGTCGAGGAACCGGCCGGCGAGCTTGAGCGGCAGCGCGACGAGCAGGCCGAGGCCGCGCGCGGCGCCGCGGCCGAGCGCGCTGCGGCCGAGCCAGGCGACCAGCGCGACCAGCGCCAGCACCAGCTTGCCGATCAGCTCGAAGATCGTGCCGAGGACGATGCGGACGACCAGGTAGAGGACGTAGAACACGAACAGCACGGCCTCGAGCGGCAGGCGCAGCAGACGTACGAGGCCCGGCCGCCGCGCGATCCGCCCCAGCCGGCGCGCGCTCGCGGCGAGGTCGAGCGCGAACGCCCGGCCGCTGTTCCACCTCAGCAGCCGCAGCCCCTCGGTGGGCGCGCCGCCCGCGAGGTCCATGCCGCGCCGGCTGGCGAGCATCGGGATGAACCACACCGCGACCGCGAGCGAGGCGAGCAGTGAGATCACCACCGCCAGGCCGAGGTCGCCGAAGGCCTCGCCGGCCACCCCCTCGACGAACACCATCGGGAAGAACACCGCGATCGTGGTCAGCGTCGAGGCGACCACCGCGCCGCGCACCTCGGCGGTGCCGCGCACCGCCGCCGCGATCACCGAGTCCCCCTCCTCGCGGCAGCGGAAGATCGACTCCAGGACGACGATCGAGGAATCGACCAGCATGCCGACGCCGAGCGCGAGCCCGCCGAGCGACATGATGTTGAGCGACACCCCCAACATGTTGAGCGGGGCGAACGTGATCAGCAGCGAGATCGGGATCGACACCGCGATGATCGCGGTCGACTTGAAGTTGCGCAGGAAGAGGTAGAGCACGAGCACGGCGAGCAGGCCGCCGAGCACCGCGGTGTTGCGCACCTCGTCGATCGACGACTTGATGAAGACCGACCGGTCGGCGACCACCGCGAGCTTCGCGCCCTCGGCGCGGTAGAGCGTCTCGCCGAGG
>CAZNIX010000103.1:0-11839 GCA_964573125.1 uncultured Thermoanaerobaculia bacterium | reverse complement strand
GTGATGCCGACCCGCACGCCCTCGCGCGGCGGAATCGTGTCCTGGGCGTCGGCCCGGGCCGCCGGCACCTGGTCTCGCGCGCCTGGATGCCCGGCGAGCGCCGCCGGCGGCTGCGCGAGAGCGGACCGCTCGGGCGCGGCCTGGGAGTGCTCGAGCGGCCCGAGTCGCGCCTGCGGCTGGGGCGGGCGCGCCCGGGCGAGCCGCCGGCCGAGGTCCAGCTCTACGTCTCCGGCGGGCGCATCGCCGCCGGCTGGTGCGACGGCGAGACCGTCCACGCCGGCGAGCCGTTCGCGCTCGAGGCGCTCTTGCCCTACCTCACCGCCGAGCTGAGCGGCGAGGCGCTCGGCCCCGGCCGCGACGCCCTCTGCCTGTGGCCGATGCTCTACCGGCTGACCACGGCGCTCTGGCCGCAGCGCGGCAAGCGCGCCGACGAGGCGCTGTCGGTCGGCGAGGTGCGGACCCTGCTGTCCGGCGACGGCAGCGGCGAGCGCGCGCACGGCCTGCTCCACGAGATGGCGGCCGCCGGGCTGGTCGAGGCCGGCGGCGGCGGCGTGGTGCTCAGCCCCGCCTACCGGCGCTGGCTCGAGCCGGTGTGGTCGGGCCACGTGTTCGAGATCGAGGTCACCCGCCTGGGCCCGGGCGGCGGCGCCACCGCCGCGGAGCGGCTGCTGTTCGCCGGCCCCCGCGGCCGCCGGGTGCTGTGCGAGGACGCGCGGAGCAGCGCGCTGGTCGCCGGCGCCGCCGCCCGCGGCCCGGCGCCCGCCGAGGCCCCCGAGCCGCTGCCCGACGAGCGGCTGATGGTGTTCACCCGCCCCTCGCGCCGCGAGCTGGTCGGCCTGGTCGCCGGCCTGCTCGGTCCCGGCCCGGCGCTGCGTGCCGCAGCGCTGTAGCTTTTTCACACGCGCACTTGAGGCGCGCGTATTCCTGCTGCCACCGAAATCCGCTCCGCCCCCGCCCAACAGGCTAGAATCGCGCCCCGCCCGGCACACCGGGGGAGGCTGTGAGCGTCTACCAGGCCGGCCACGTCCTCGACGGCAAGTACGAGGTGCTCGAGCCGCTCGCCACCGGCGGCATGGGCTCGGTCTACCTGGTGCGCCACCGCCACCTCGAGGAGCTGCGGGTGGTCAAGGTGCTGCGCCAGGACGTCGCCGCCGACCCCGCCGCCCACAAGCGCTTCCTGCGCGAGGCGCGGCTCGCGACCCAGGTCAAGCACCCCAACGTCGCCATCCTCTACGACTACTCCCAGCTCCCCGAGGGCGCGTTCTACATGGTGTGGGAGCACGTCAAGGGGCGCGAGGTCGGCGAGTGCCTGCGCGCCGAGGGACCGTTCCCGCTCGCCACCGCGCTCGATCTCGGCATCCAGGCGCTGCGCGGGCTGGGGGCGATCCACGCCACCGGCGTCATCCACCGCGACGTCTCGCCCGACAACCTGATGATCACCGCGGACCGCCGCGGCCGGCCGCTGCTCAAGATCATCGACCTCGGGCTGGCCAAGACGCTCCAGCCGGAGCCCGATTTCGAGATCACCCAGACCGGCACCTTCATGGGCAAGCTCCGCTACTGCTCGCCCGAGCAGGCCGAGCCCGGGCGCGGCGAGGCGCTCGACCTGCGCACCGACCTCTACTCGTTCGGCCTCGTGCTCTACGAGATGATCTGCGGCCGCCCGCCGTTTCCCGACGCCGACGGCCCGGTGTTCGTGTTCCAGCGCCTCAAGGAAAACCCGCTGCCGCTCAACGGCCGCAACCCCGCGATCGAGGTGCCGGCGGAGGTCAGCCGGGTGGTGCTCAAGGCGCTGGCGCGCGAGCGCGAGCGGCGCTACCCGGACGCGATCCACTTCATCGAGGGGCTGGAGCGGGTCGCGCGCAGCCTCGACGAGGCCGCGACCCGCCGCGTGCCGGTGCCGGAGGCGGCGACCGCGGCGCGACCGCGCACCCCCTCCGGCGCGCGGCCCACCACCAAGGAGCTGTCGCCCGAGGAGCGCCGGAAGCTCCTCGACCAGATCGACCGCGCCGCCGAGCGCGCGCGCGAGACCACCGAGTCGGCGAACCGGGTCGAGATGGCGCTCGAGGCCGGCCGCCTCGAGGACGCCGAGCGCCTGCTCGCCGAGCTCGAGGAGGCCGCCCCGCTGGCGCGCAACCTGCCGACGCTCAAGCGCAGGGTGGCGCGCACGCGCGCCACCCACGACCGCACCGCCCGGCTGGCCGAGATCGAGAAGATGCTCAACCGGTACCTCAAGTCCCGCCAGCTCCGGCTCGCCGAGCTGGCGTTCGACTCGCTGGTCGAGATCGCGCCCGACCACCCGCGGAAGTCCGATTTCGCGGGCTGGATCGACATCCTGCGCGGCGAGCTGGCGCAGAACGAGCGCCTCGAGCGCGAGCTCGCCGCCGGCCGCGAGGCGCTCGAGCGCGGCGACTTCAAGGCCGCGCGCAAGCGGCACGAGGCGGCGCGCAAGGTCGACGGCGAGGCCGAGGCGGTGCTCGCGTTCGCGCGCGAGATCGAGCGCGCCGAGGCGGCGCAGAAGAAGAGCGCCGGGCTCGACGAGAGCCGCCAGCGCTTCGACCGCCACCTCGAGCGCGGCCAGCTCGACCAGGCCCAGGCCGAGCTGGCGGGGATGGAGGCGCTCGGCGCCACCCGCGTCTCGCTCGACCTGCTGCGCGGCCGGCTCGCCGACGCCCGCCGCCGTCAGGCCGAAGACCTCCGCGCCCAGGGCTTCGAGCGCCGCTTCCGCCAGCGCCTCGCGGCCGGCGAGTTCCAGGCCGCGCGCGAGGTCGCGCTCGAGCTCGAGGGCGCGCTGCCCGACCATCCGCGCCCGGCGGCGATGTTCGCCGAGACCGCGCGCGCCGAAGAGGAGCACCGCAAGCGCCAGGCGGTGGCGCAGGGCGAGCGCCAGGTCGAGGCGCTGATCGAGCAGGGGCGCGCCGACCAGGCCGCGCTGGCGCTCAAGATCCTGCTCCAGCTCGACCCCAAGAACCGCAACCGGCGCGCCTACCAGCGCCGGCTGCGCGGGCTGAGTGGTTGAGGGGGGCTGTTCCAGCCCCCCTCCCCGCGGGAGTGACAGTCTTGTTCGACGGGGGCGCGGGGTCCCCTCCCCCGAGTCCGGCGGCCTGACGGCCGCCGCACACGCGGCCTTAAGCCGCGCGTAATCCGCTGCGTTAGGCTTACCCGCCTGTGAGGGAGGGACCCGTGATGAGCGCCGAGATCGACGTCGCACCCCGCGCCGAGGTGGCGGCGGAGGCGGCGGCCGCCGCGGTTCGCCTGCGCCGCTACGCGTTCATGAAGCTGACCCGCGACCTCGACGCGCGGTTCGAGTCGCTCCTGCTCACCGGCAAGGTCACCAAGTGGTACAGCGAGGTCGGCGGTGAGGCGGCGACCGTGCCCGCCGGCCTCGCCCTCGCCCCGGGCGACGCGCTGTGCACGCTCCACCGCGACCTCGGCGCGATCCTCGCCGCCTACCTCGACCCGGCGCGCACCTTCCCGGGGTTCGGCTTCGGAGCGCCCGACGGCCGGCGCCCCGAGCCGGTGGCGCTCCTCCACCGCCTCTGCTGCCAGCTCCTGGGCAAGGACGAGGGGTTCTCGCGCGGGGTCGAGCGCTCGTTCCACTACGGCTTCTTCGACGCCGCCGCGGGCCTCCGCCACGTCGGCATGATCAGCCACCTCGGTTCGATGATCCCGGTCGCCGCCGGCTGCGCGTTCGCGCTCCAGCGCGAGGGACGGGGCGGGGTGGCGGTCAACTTCATCGGCGACGGCGGCACCTCGACCGGCGACTTCCACGAGGGCCTCAACATGGCCGCGGTCTGGCGGCTGCCGCTGGTCCTGATCGTCGAGAACAACCGCTACGCGTTCTCGACCCCGACCCGGCTCCAGTACGCCTGCGCGCGGCTCTCCGACCGCGGGATCGGCTACGGCATCGCCGCCGAGACCGTCGACGGCAACGACCCCGACGCGATGGCCGAGGCGGTCGGCCGCGCGGTCGCGCGCGCCCGCGCCGGCGGCGGCCCGACGCTCGTCGAGGCGATGCTCGGCCGCATGCGCGGCCACAGCGAGGGCGACGACTCGCTCAAGGTCGTGCCTCCCGAGGAGCTCGAGCGCTACCTGGAGGACGACCCGGTGCCCGCCTACGCGCGGCGGCTGGCCGCCGACGGCGTGCTCGACGGGGCGACCCGCGAGCGCCTGGAGGCGCGGATCGTTGAGCTGGTCGAGGCGGGGATCGGCCGCGCCCTCGACGCCGCGCCGCCGCGCCCGGAGACCGCGACCCGGCCGGTCTTCGCGCCAGCGGGGACCGCGGCGCCGGCGCCGGTGGCGATCCCGGGCGCGCCGCAGCCGGTGGAATCCGTTGCCGAGCCCGCCGAGACCACCTACGTCGACGCGATCAACCGCGCGCTCGAGGAGGAGATGGCGCGCGACCCCTCCGTCGTGCTGATGGGCCAGGACATCGGCGTCTTCGAGGGCGCGTTCCGCTCGACCCGCGGGCTCTTCTCGCGCTGGCCCGACCGCGTGCTCGACACGCCGATCGCCGAGAGCGGCACGCTCGGCCTCGCCGCCGGCGCCGCCATCCTCGGCTGGCGGCCGGTGATCGAGATGCAGTTCGCCGACTTCATCACCTGCGGCTTCAACCAGCTCGTCAACGTCGCCGCCAAGCTCTACTACCGCTGGGAGGTGCCGTGCCCGCTGGTGGTGCGCCTCCCGTCGGGCGGCGGCGTCGGCGCCGGCCCGTTCCACTCCCAGAACCCCGAGGGGTGGTTCGCCCACGTCGCCGGCCTCAAGGTGGTCTGCCCGGCGACCGCCGCCGACGCCGGCGCGCTGCTCAAGGCCGCGATCCGCGACCCCAACCCGGTCGTTTTCCTCGAGCACAAGTACCTCTACCGCCGGGCCAAGGAGGCGCTCCCCGCGGGCGAGATCCCGGCCGGCGTCCTCGGCGAGGCGCGCGTGGCGAAGGCCGGCCGCGACCTGACGATGATCGCCTACGGCGTCGCCACCGCGACCTGCCTCGAAGCCGCCGGAGAGCTCGCTGCCGAGGGCGTCGAGGCCGAGGTCGTCGACCTCCGCACCCTGGTCCCGCTCGACGAGGCGACCGTGCTCGCCTCGGTGCGCAGGACCGGCCGCGCCCTCGTCGTCCACGAAGACCAGCTCACCGCCGGCTTCGGCGCCGAGGTCGCCGCCCGGATCGCCGACGCCGCCTTCCCCTGGCTCGACGCCCCGGTGCGCCGCGTCGCCCACGCCGACCGGCCGTCGCCCTACGCGAAGAGCTTGGAGCGGCGGCTGCTGCCGTCGAAGGAGAGGGTGGTGGGGGCGGCTCGGGAGGTTCTAGCTTTCTGAGCGCCATTCACCCCAAGTCAATCCAGGGGACCTCGACCGCGCCGCCCGTGAGCTGGCCGACCTGCCGGAGCCGCTGCTCAAGGCCGGCTGAACGCCCGCGGCTCTCCGCCGCCGGTTCGTGCCGCCGCCGGCGAGAGAACCGCACCGTGGACGGCGATCGGCTCGCTGCGCGCGCGAAGGTCGTGCGCCCGGGCTGGGTGCCCGCGGGCGACGAGCACTGGTCGAAGCACCCGTTGGAGACGAACCGGCTCGCGGCCGCCGGTGGCGCCCTCAACCCGCCAGCGGCACGAGCTTCGAGCGCCGGATCGTCGCGTCGCGGGTGACCAGCGGCACGCGGTGGACGAGGCTCGTCGCCGCGATCAGCTCGTCGGCGGGATCGCTCCTGAAGTCGAGGTCGTGGATGGCGCGGCAGACCTCGAGGGTCAGGGGCCAGGTGTGGATTCTCGACAGGGCGCGGATCACGTCGGGGTCGCGCAGGTCCATCTCGAGGCGCCCGATCTGGACCAGTTTCGAGATCTCCCAGAGGACGATCCCGGAGATGCTCCAGGTGTCGGCGGCCAGGACCTCGCGCTCGCGGCGCGTGAGTGCGCCGCCGAGGGCGTGGACCAGGATGTGGGTGTCAAGGTTCAGCATCCCGCTCGGCGTCCCACCGCAGGCCCGTGGTCAGGAGGTCGCCGTGGACCCGGATCTTGCCCGCCAGGCTGCCGATGAGATCGGAGGCCTCGCTCTCGACCGGGACCAGCTTCGCCACCGGCTTGCCGTGCTTGGTGATGAGGATCCCCTCGGCGCCGACCCGATCGAGGAGGGCGAGGCAGGTCTGCTTGAACTCCGTGGCGCCGATCGTCTTCACGCCGGCTAGCCTACTGCTGGACAGATTTTCTGTCCAGTGCCAGACTGAAGCGCCTGGGGGTCAGGTGAAGCACGGTAGTCTGGGCGCCAGGCCGCGGCGGGTGAGGCGTGAGTCCGCCGCTATCCGGGTCTGTGGGAGATGGAATGAGGATCGCCGCCCAGATCGCCGTCGGCGTCGTCGCCGCGCTGCACGCCTGGTTCCTCGTCCTCGAGATGTTCCTGTGGACGAAGCCGTTCGGGCGCCGGGTGTTCCACCTCTCGGCGGACTACGCCCGGGCCTCGGCGCCGCTGGCCAAGAACCAGGGGCTATACAACGGTTTCCTCGCCGCCGGGCTGGTCTGGGGCCTGCTGGCCGGGGACCAGGCGTTCTCGATCCAGGCCTTCTTCCTGAGCTGCGTCGTCGCCGCCGGGATCTTCGGCGCCCTGACCGCGAACCGGGTGATCCTGTGGGCGCAGGCGCTCCCCGGCGCGGCCGCCCTCGCGCTCGTCCTGCTCGCCCGCGGCTGACCGCCATGCCCGGCCGCCACCCCTGAGCCCCCGCCGCCATCTCCTGCACCCCGCCGTCGCCTCCCGAACCCCCGGACGCCAGGGCGCTCGCGCGGCGTCACGGGTCCACGGAATCTCTGCACCTGAAAATACAGGAGAGGAAAAAACATCGTATTCCAGAATGGAGGTGCCAAATGAGCTGTCGCACCCGCCGCAACCGCCTGCTCCGCCTTCCCACCCTGGCCGCCGCGCTCCTGCTCGCGCCCACCCTGGCGGTGGCCTTCAACCCGCGCGAGACCGCGACCGACCTCGACCGCGCCGCCTTCACCGCGCCCGAGCTGGCGTTCGGCGTCGAGCACCGGCGGCTCGCGGACTCGCCGCAGGCCGTGCCTCGGACTGACGGCTGGGCCGACTTCTTCGCGCGCTACGGCCAGGACGTCGAGGTCTACCTCGACGCACGCTCGGGCGTGCCGGCGAACGTCGTCGGCGCGATCCCGCTCGTGCCCGGCAAGGGCTTCGGCAATCAGCTCACTCTGGACGACCTGGCGGCGGCGCTCGGCCGGCCGGTCGGCGCCGTCGACGCCGGCGTCGTGGCCGACGCCGTCGTCCGCTTCCTCGACGAGAACCGCGGCGCTTTCGGGATCGACCCCGCGCAGCTCGGCTCCGTCCGCGCCACCGAGGTCGCCGACGGCGTGTGGCAGGTCTACGCGCCGCGGGCGGTGGCCGGCGTCGCCGTCCGCCACGCCGGCGTCTCGGCGGTGGTCAAGTACGGCAACCTGATCCTCCTCGGCGCCAACGTCTGGGGCGACGTCGGGGTCTTCGCCACAGCCGGCGCTCTCCGACGCCGAGGCGGTCGAGCGCGGCTACGCGGCGATCGGCGGCGCCGACCCCAAGGACCGCTTCTGGCGCGAGCCGGAGTTGGAGTTCATTCCCGTCGGCGCCGCCGGTCCGGAGTGGGAGGGCTACGGCTACCGCCTGGCCTGGGTCTTCGGCTTCCAGCGCGGCGACGACCCCGCCCGCTGGGAGGT
The DNA here is from genome assembly GCA_964573125.1 of uncultured Thermoanaerobaculia bacterium. Lineage (GTDB taxonomy): Bacteria > Acidobacteriota > Thermoanaerobaculia > Multivoradales > JBCCEF01 > CAVSQV01. The sequence goes on along the minus strand of CAZNIX010000103.1, from coordinate 4,160 downwards.
TCTGGTCGACGCCCACGACGGCACCGCGCTCGCGCTCGCCGACACCACCTCCTACGCGGTCGGCCGCATCCGCGGCAATGTCTACCCCAACACCAACACCGGGATCTGCCCGGTCGACGCCCAGGCCAAGGTGGACTTCACCCGCTGCGGCACGATGCAGAACAACTATCCGCTGCCCTGGGCCGACACCAATCACGGCGTCTGCTCCGACGGCGCCGGGGAGTTCACCTACCCGGGCGGGGCCGCGACCACGACGCTCAACAGCGTGGGCGTGCCGCCCGCCGGCTGCTTCATCCGCATGGCCGACGCCTGCGGCGCGATCAGCGAGAGCTCGGCCTCCGGGCAGATCGCCTTCGGGGGCGCGAACGGCAACCACGACTGCACCGCGGCCGGGACCTCGCCGGGCAACACGTCGGCGACGCGGACCGCGTTCAACGAGGTGGGCAAGACCCGCGAGGCCGCGCTCGGCTGGCTGCCCGCCAACGCCTGGCTGCAGAGCCTGCTCACGGTCAACACCAATGGCAGCCCGTTCTGCAACGCGTTCTGGACGGGGCAGATCCACACCTTCCAGACCTCGACGACCTGCACCAACACCGGCGAGGTGATCGGCATCCTCGACCACGAGTGGGGCCACGGCCTGGACCAGAACGACGCGACGCCCGGCATCAGCAACCCCGGCGAGGCCTACGCCGACATCGCCTCGATCTATCGGCTGCAGACCTCGTGCGTCGGCTACAACTTCTTCAACAATTTCAACATGGGCTGCGGCATGACCTCGGACGGCACCGGCTTCAACGCCAACGAGGCCCAGGTCGGGCCCGCGGTCTGCGACCTCGATTGTTCCGGGGCGCGCGACGCCGACTGGCAGATGATCGCGCTCGGCGCCCCGGGGACGCCGCAGAACTTCGTCTGCCCGTCGTGCGGCGGCGGCGGCGGTCCGTGCGGCAAGCAGGTCCACTGCGCCGCCGCGCCGCCCCGGCAGGCGGCCTGGGACCTCGCTGCCCGCGACCTCCAGGGCGCGCCGATCCACCTCGACACCAACACCGCGTTCATCGTCGCCAACCGGCTCTTCCACCAGGGCAGCGGCAACGTCGTGACCTGGTACGAGTGCAACTGCCTGGCCGGCACCTCGGCCGGCTGCGCCGCCACCAGCGGCTACATGTCGTGGCTGGCCGCCGACGACGACAACGGGAACCTCCTCGACGGCACGCCGCACATGACGGCGCTCCACGGCGCGTTCGACCGCCACGGCATCGCCTGCGCGGCGCCGGCGCCGTTCAACACCGGCTGCTTCGGCGCCCCCACCGAGCGGCCGCTGCTCAAGGTCGTCCCGCAGGAGGCGAGCGTGGCCCTGAGCTGGACCGCGGTCGCCGGCGCCACCGAGTACTGGGTGATGCGCTCGGAGGGCTACACCGCCTGCACGCAGTCGAAGACCCGCATCGCGCGGGTGGCCGGCACCGTCTACACCGACAACGAGGTGCTCACCGGTCACCAGTACTGCTACTCGATCGTGCCCGCCACCGCCAACGAGGCCTGCCACGGCCCGGCGAGCGTGTGCACCTGCACCACGCCGGTGCGCTGCCCGAGCACCCTCGTCCAGTTCCTGCTCAACGAGAGCTTCAGCGCCGGCATCCCGGCGAGCTGGACGGTGGTCGACGGCGGCGGCGGCGGCGGCGCCGCGGCGACCTGGAACACCGCCAACCCCTGCGGCCTGAGCATCGGGTCGCCGTTCGTGGCGCCGTGGGCCGAGGTCAACAGCCAGTGCGCGGGGCTCGGGGCGACCCAGAACGAGCAGCTCGTCACGCCCGAGATGACGCTCAGCTTCTGCCCGCGGGTCGAGCTGACCTTCTCCGAGCAGTTCGCCTGGAACGCCGCGGGCCAGCACGAGATCGCCGACGTCGACGTCATGACCTTCGATGCGGTCAACGGCTGGAGCGACTGGATCAACGTCCGGCGCCTGGAGAACGGCAGCAGCGGCTTCCCGGGCGCGGCGAGCGTGGTCCTCGACCTCACGCCGCAGACCCGCGGCGAGTCGCGGCTCAAGGTCCGGTTCCACTACTACGACGGCGCCGGCGACGGGTGGTGGGCGGTCGACAACGTCCGCGTCCTCTGCAAGTGGCGGCGGATCATCGAGCCGATCCCGGTGGACCCGGTCGAGCTGTGACCGTCCGGTCTCGGAGGTAGCACGCCCCCGCCGCAACGGGTGGCGGCGGGCGCGGGGAAGGGGGCTGGAACAGCGCCCCCCTTGTCAGGAAGGCGGCCTGGCCGCCTCGCGCGCCCCCTCGGCGTCGTAGGCCAGCCACAGGTAACCGGCGGGGCCCGACGGACCGACGATCGGGGCCGCGAGCTGGACGACGCCGGGGCGGTCGCCGTCGCGGGTGGTCAGCTCGGTGGTCGCGAGCACCCAGGCGTCCCGCTCGTCGAGCCGGCCGGTGGTCTCGAGCTTGCGGTCGCTCGAGGCGAGGACGCGCCCGTCGGCGGCGACCACGTGGACACCCTCGACCGCCGGCAGCCCGAGCAGCGCGGCGACCGCCTGGTCGAGGCTGTCCGGGCGCTCGGGCAGCACCAGCGGATGGATGCCGGCGGCGAACGCGCGGAAGACCGCGGTCGCCTCGCCGGCCGCGAGCGCCGCGGTCCAGCCCGCGGTCGCGGCCTCGGCGGCGGCCACCCGCTCCTCCCAGGCCGCTTCCAGCCGCTCCCGCTCCCCCGCCGCCCGGCGGTCCATGAACCACCAGACGCCGACGAGGGCGATCAGCAGGATGGCGATGATCAAGGCTTCGATGCCGAATCGCTTGCCGTTCATCGGACTTTCCTCCCGCCTCGGATTGTAGCGGCGCGGCCGCGGACCGCCGGCGCCGGCCCTCAGGCCGCGAGCGCCTGCTCGAAGTCCGCGATCAGGTCGCCGGCGCCCTCGATGCCGACCGAGACCCGGACGAGGGCGTCCGAGATGCCCGCCGCGGCGCGCTGCTCCGGGGTCAACGCGCGGTGCGAGGAGCGCGCCGGCGAGACGACCAGGGTCTCGAGGCTGCCCAGGCTCGGGGCGTGGACGGCGAGCCGGAGGCGGTGGAGCAGGCGGTCGGCGGCCTCGGCGCCGGTCGCCCCGGGAGCCGCGGCGGGCTCGAACGCGAGCATGGCGCCGAAGCCGTCGAGGAGGCGCGCCGCGCGCTCGTGGTCCGGGTGGTCGGGCAGCCCGGGGTACGACACCCGGGCGACCGCCGGGTGGCCGGCGAGGAAGCGCGCGAGCGCGAGCGCGGTCGTCGACTGGCGGTCGAAACGCAGGCCCAGGGTCTTCAAGCCGCGGTGCAGGAGCACGCAGGCGTGGGGGTCGAGGCTGCCGCCCAGGAGGCGCACGGTGCCGTCGACCGCGGTCACCCGCGCGCGGTCGCCGATCACCGCCCCCGCGACCAGGTCGCCGTGGCCGTTGAGGTACTTGGTCGCGCTGTGGAGCGAGAGGTGGAAGCCGTGCTCGAGCGGGCGGAAGCCGACCGGAGTGGCGAACGTGTTGTCGATCAGCGCGACGAGACCGTGCTCGGCGGCGAAGTGTCCGACGGCGTCGAGGTCGCCGACCCGCATCAGCGGGTTGGTGATCGTCTCGACGTAGATCGCGCGCGTCTCGGGCCGGAGCGCCGCCGCCCACGAGGCCGGGTCGCCGGGGTCGATCAGGGTGTGCTCGATGCCGAGCGCCGGGAGCTTCCGGGTGATCAGCACCTGGGTGCCGCCGTACAGGCAGTCGCCGGCGAGCAAGTGGTCGCCGGCGCCGAGCACGGTCAGGAGCGCCGAGGAGATCGCCGCCATGCCGCTGCCGGTGACCAGCGCCGCCTCGGCGCCCTCGAGGTCGGCGAGCTTGGCCGCCAGCATCCGGTGGTTGGGCAGGTTGTTGTAGCGGACGTACTTGAGGTCCTCGTAGCCGCCCGCCTCGTCGACCGCGTAGACCGTCGACTGGAAGACCGGCGGCGCCACCGCGCCGCCGAAGCGCTCCTCGCCGGCGTGGACCAGGCGGGTGCCGAAATCGCCCGGCCGGCGGCCGGAGCCGCCGTGGGTCGTGTCGTCGTAGGTCACAGGGGTTCCCCTCTCCGCCACCCGCCCGGCGCGGGCCTCGCAGCAGCCCGCGCGGGGGCGGCGGTCCGGGGGGATCATAGCCGGCGGAGTTGGTGGCAAGC
>CAZNIX010000102.1:0-11850 GCA_964573125.1 uncultured Thermoanaerobaculia bacterium | reverse complement strand
CGGCGACCGCCAGGGCGGGGGCGGCGGCGAGCCGGCGCCAGGCGGCGGCCGGTGAGGGACGCGCCCCCACGTCGCGCGCCGCGTGGGCCGCGGTGGTCCACTCCAGCAGGCGCCGGCGGCTGACGGCGACGCGGTAGACGGTGCGGGCGACGGCGTCGAGCACGACGGCGCTCTGATAGGCGAGGAAGACCAGCGTCAGCGCCCAGCGCGCGGCCTCGAGGCGGGCGCCGTGGACCGCCGACTCCAGGGCCGGCCGCCACGCGCCCCCGGCGAGGCCCCGCCGGACCTCGGACAGGGTGCCGAGGACCATCGGCGCGCCGAGCAGGCCGGCGATGCCGAGGGTGGCGATCGCCGCCGGGAGCGCGCCGAGCCCGAGCCAGGCGGCGACGAAGAGCGCGGCCACCGAAGGGAGGAACAGGCTCCGCCGCAGGTTGTCGACGATCTTCCAGCGATCGAGCAGCGACAGTCCGCTCGCGATCCGCCGGCCGCCGCGGGCCGGGACGCGCGGCGGCAGCCAGGGCAGGAGCTGCCAGTCGCCGCGCACCCAGCGGTGGAGGCGCCGGGCCTGGAGCAGGACGTTGGGCGGATAGTCCTCGTAGAGGACGACGTCGCTGAGCAGGCCGACCCGGCCGTGCGCCCCTTCGAACAGGTCGTGGCTGAGCAGGCGGTTGACCGGCACGCGCCCCTCGAGCGTGCGGGTGAACGCGCTCACGTCGTAGATCCCCTTGCCGGTGAACACCGCCTCGCCGAACAGGTCGTGGTAGACGTCGGAGACCGCCCGCGTGTAGAGGTCGAGGCCCGCTTCGCCGGCGAAGATGCGCGAGAAGCGGGTGGCGTTGGCGGCCGACGGCGCGGTGGCGAGACGGGGCTGGAGCACCGTGTAGCCCGCGGTCAGGCGGCCGGCGTCGGGATCGAGCACGGGGCGGTTGAGCGGATGGGCGAAGGCGCCGATCATGCCCGCCGCGCTGCCCGGCGGCAGGTGGGTGTCGGCGTCGAGCGTGATGACGTACCGGACCTCCGCGAGGTCGGCGGGGAGATCGACCGCGACGCTGAAGCCGGCCTCCCCGGCGCCGGTGAGCAGGCGGTTCAGCTCCTCGAGCTTGCCCCGCTTGCGCTCCCAGCCCATCCACCGCCGCTCCGCCGGGTTCCACCGGCGGTCGCGGTGGAGCAGGTGGAAGGGCTTGCGGTTCCCGGCGCCGTAGCGCCGGTTGAGCCGGCGGATGCCGGTGCGCGCCGCCCGCAGCAGGAGCCGGTCTCCGGGCAGGGTCTCCTGCGGCGCATCGGCGAAGTCGGTCAGCAGGGCGAAGCTCAGGCGCGGATCCTGGTTGCCGAGATAGTGGACCTCGAGGCGGGCGAGCAGGGTCGCGATCTCGGCCGCGCGGCCGACGATCACCGGCATCACGACCAACGTCCGCGCGGCGGCCGGGAGGCCGTCGTCGAAGTCCATCCTGGGCAGCACGCGCGGCGGCACGAACAGCGTCACCAGCCAGTCGACGACCGCGATCGCGAGGCCGAGGCCCGGCGCCGCGGCCAGGATCAGCCCCACCGCCAACCCGGTGTCGCCCACGCTCCACTCCGCGAGCATGAGGCCCGGGACGGTCAGCGCCAGGGCCCAGGCCAGCGCGACGGCGGCGAGATAGAGCGCGGTGGCGCGGCCGGCGAGGCGGCGCCCGAGGCGGCTGGAGAGCGGCGCCCGGCAGCCGACCGCCGCCTCGAGCGCGGGCCGACCCTCGGCGACCAGGTAGGCGCCGACGTGCCCCGCCCGCTCCGGCTGCCCCGCGCGCGCCGCCGCTTCCCGCGCCAGGCGGACGGCCGCGAGCGCCACCGCCTCCTCGTCGGCCGCGGGCGCTCCGCGGGCGATCCGCTCCACCGCCCGCCGGTAGAGGTCGCGGGTCTCGAACGTCATGTCCGGGTAGGCGCCCGCCGGGTCCCGGCGCAGGATCGCCTCCACGCGGCTGGTGCGCTCGAAGAACCGCTTCCAGTCGTGCCGCGAAACGTCGCGCAGCACGCCGATCGCCCAGCCGACGTCCGGAGCGGCGGCGGTTTCGGCGCCCGCCGGCGGCCGTACCGCCTCCGCCGCCGGCGCCAGCTCCTCGAGCACCGCCAGCCGGAGCAGCGCCGGAAACGCCCACAGCTCGCCGATCGACAGCGGCGAGACCTCCTGGTAGGCGCGCAGCCAGGGGCCGGCGATCGCCAGCGGATCGGCGCCCGCGGCGGCCGCGAGCACCGCCCGCGCCAGCTCCAGGACCCGCGGCTCCCCGGCGCCGGGGCCTCCAGCCAGCCGCGGGATCTGGCGGTAGTAGCTCGCCGGCATCGCGGCGCGCACCTGCGCCACCGCGTCCTGGATCACGTAGTCGTTGTCGAGCAGCCACTCGACGGCCGCCGACCGCCCCTCGCTCGGCTGCCGGGCGAGCAGCCGGTAGGTGCGGGCGAACGAGCGCGCGAGCGCGTCCAGCCGCCGATCGAGCCGGCCGCCGCCGGGCGCCAGGCGTCCCTGATGCTCGCGCGCCAAGTCGCGCGCGTTGTAGCGGAGGTCGGCGCCGGCGCGCCAGGCCTGGGCGCCCGCGATCGGCGTCCGTCCCGCGGCCGTGGTCACCGCCGGCCCGGCCGCGAGGGGTCGGGGCGGTCCTGGAAGACCAGGACCGGGATCCGGGACCGGGCGAGCAGCCGTTCCGGGACCGCGCCCCAGGCGCCCGGCGCCGCATCCTGGCCGTGGGCGCTCACGGCGATGAGGTCGACCGCCTCCTCGGCGGCGACCGCCAGGATGCCCTGCTCCACCCGCTCGGCGGTGGTCAGCAGCCCGCGCACCCGCACGTCGGCGCTCGCGAGCCTGGCCTGCATGCGGTCGAGATAGGCGCGCGCCCGCCGCCGCCGGAGCGTCTCGAGCCGCTCGGTCAGCTCGACCTCTTCGGCGTCCGGAGGCAGGCCGCTCCACGCCGGCGCCGCCACCCGGTCCACGTGCAGCACGAGCAGCTCGGCGCCCTGCGCGCGAGCGATGCCGGCGGCGTGGCACAGCGCCCACTCGGCGGCCGCCGAGCCGTTGACGGCGGCGAGGATGCGGCGGTACTCGGCCGGCGCCTCCGGCGGCGCGCCCTCCTCGGTCGGCCGGATCAACAGCACCGAACAGGTGACCAGCGAGAGCAGCTTGTGCACGGTGCCGCCGGCGGCGAACTCGCACACCCCGCCGTGACCGTAGGCGCTGACGACCACCAGGTCCACCCCCTCGTCCCGCACGCACCGGACGATCTCGTCGGCGGCCCTACCCACCGCCACCGCGGTGCCGACCGTCAGCCCCTGCGCGCGCAGCCGGGCCGCGATCGCCTCGAGGTAGGCCTCGGCCTCGAGCTGCAGCAGCCGCCAGTCCACCGCCTCGAGCATCGGATGCGGGACCGGGACATGCGCCTCGAGCACGCGGAGGAGCTCGATCTCGGCGCCCGGGCTGCGCCCGATCGCGCTCGCGTGGCGCAGCGCGTGCTCCGCCGTCCGCGAGCCGTCAAGCGGGACCAGGATGCGGCGGAAGGTGGAACTCGGCTCCCCGGCGGGCGGACACGGCGGCTCGCCGCGGTCGCGGCGGGCGGAGTCGTTGCGGTTGCGGGAGGGCATGGTCGGTCGCCTCGCGAGTGGGTCCGGTGGCAGGACGGAGCGTACAACGTCCGGGCGTCGCCCGCGGCCGCTCACGGCTCGCCCCGGGCGCCCGCGACGGCCCGCCACGGGCGGCGCGGCCGGGGGTTACAATGCGCCGGATGTCCCGCTCCGCACCGCCTGCCCGCGCGCTCGCGGCGCTCGCCGCGCTGGCCGCGCTCGCTCCCGCCCCTCCGGGGCGCGCCGCCGCTCCCGCGGCGGGCTGGCGCCACGAGGAGCTGGCCGGCGACGTCTTCTACCAGGTCTTCGTGCGCAGCTTCGCCGACTCCGACGGCGACGGCGTGGGCGACCTCCGCGGGCTGATCGAGCGGCTCGACTACCTCAACGACGGCGACCCCGCGACCGGCGGCGACCTCGGCGTCGACGGCCTGTGGCTGATGCCGGTGTTCCAGTCCCCCTCCTACCACGGCTACGACGTCGTCGACTACCTGACGATCGACGACGAGTACGGCGGCAACGAGGCCTTCCACCGGTTGCTCGAGGAGGCTCACCGCCGCGGCCTCCGGGTGATCGTCGATTTCGTGATCAACCACAGCAGCCGCGAGCACCCGTGGTTCCAGGCCGCGGCGGCCTCGGAGCGCTCGCCCTGGCGCGACTGGTACGTCTGGCGCGACGACGATCCGGGGTGGACCCAGCCGTGGGGCGGCGGCTACCCGACCTGGCACCCGTCGCCGCGCGGCGACGGCTTCTACTACGGCCTGTTCTGGGCCGGCATGCCCGACCTCAACGCCGGCAACCCCGAGGTGCGGCGCGAGATCGCGCGCATCGCCGAGCACTGGCTCGCGGTCGGGGTCGACGGCTTCCGGCTCGACGCCACCCGGCACCTGTTCGCGGACGGCGACGGCGAGCTGCAGAACGGCCGCCCGGAGACCCACGAGTTCCTGCGCGAGTTCGCCGCCCGCGTGCGCGCGCTCGACCCGACGGCAGTGCTGGTCGGCGAGAACTGGACCACCACCGAGCGGATCGCCGCCTACTACGGCGCGGCCGACCGGGTCGCCGGCGGCGACGAGCTGCCGCTCAACTTCAACTTCCCGCTCGCCGACGCGGTCGTCGCCGCGGTGCGCGACGGCGACGCGGCGCCGGTCGCCGCGACGCTCGCCGCGATGGCCGAGCACTACCCGCCGGGCGTCCTCGACGCGCCGTTCCTGCGCAACCACGACCAGCTCCGGCTCGCCACCGAGCTGGGCGGCGACCCCGGCCGCCTCCGCCTGGCGGCCGCGATCCTGCTCACCCTGCCCGGCGTGCCGTTCCTCTACTACGGCGAGGAGGTCGGCCTCGCCCAGGGCGGCCCGGGACGCGAAGACGAGCTGAAACGGACGCCGATGCCGTGGGACGGCTCCCCCGGCGGGGGCTTCACCGCCGGCAACCCGTGGCATCCGTTCGCTCCCGGCCGCGAGCGCGCCAACGTCGCCGCCCAGAGCGGCGACCCCGGCTCCCTGCTCGCGCACTACCGGCGCTGGATCCGCGCCCGCAAGGCCTCCTCCGCCCTGCGCACCGGAACGCTCGAACCGCTCCCCGCCGGCGACCGCGCGCTGCTCGCCTACCTCCGCCACGCCGCCGGCGAGACCGCGCTGGTCGCCCACAACCTCGCCGCCGAGGCGCGGCGGTTCGGGCCGCTCCCGGCGCCGGCGGGACTCCCCGCCGAGCCCGCCGAGGGCGCGGGCCGGCTCGAGCGCGCGGACGGCGGGGTCTGGCTCGAGCTGCCGGCCCACGGCAGCGCGGTCTGGCTCGCCGCCACTCCCTGAGGAGAGCCCGATGGCCCGCCTGTGGCTGCTCTGCGGGCTCGCGTTCGCCGGCAAGACCACGCTCGGGCGGCCGCTCGCCGAGCGCCGCGGGGCGGTCTGGATCAGCCTCGACGAGATCAACCGCGAGCGCGGCGTCGGCCACGGCGGCGACGGCCTCGCGCCGGAGGTCTGGAGGGCGACGCTCGAGCAGGCGCTCGAGCGCGCCGGGCAGGCGCTCACCGCGGGCCGCGAGGTGGTCGTCGACGACACCTCGCCGTGGCGCTGGATCCGCGACCGCTACCGCGAGCTGGCGGCGCGGGACGGCGCCGCGCTGGTCCTGGTCTGGCTCGATACTCCGCTCGTCACCGTGCAGGCGCGCCGGCGGCGCAACGACCGCCGGGGCGACCGGCGGCCGGTGCGCGATCCGGTGTTCGCGGAGCACCGCGCGGGCTTCGAGCCGCCCGGGCCGGACGAGGACGCGATCCGCGTCCGGCCTGGGGACGGCGTCGAGACGGTGATCGAGCGCGGGCTCAGCCTCCTTTCGCCTCCGCCGGCACCACCCCCGGAAGCCGCGCCGGCCGGTCCTCGGCGCTGCGGAAGTCGCGCAGCAGGACCTCCTGGAACCGCCCGTCGGGGACGATGACGTCGATCAGCGGCGGCTGCAGCTCCTCCCCCTCCACCCCGCCGCCGAAGCGGTCGAGCCAGCGCCCGGGCGAGATCGGTACCGCCATCAGGTTCTCGCGCCGCGGGTCGGACAGGCCGGCCGAGGCGCCGAGGTCGAAGCTCTGCACGATGTCGGCCCCGGTCACCGCCACGACGTAGCTCCAGCCCGGCTCCGCGGGGCCGCCGAGGAACTCGGCGGGCACGAAGAAACGGATGGTCTGCCCGCGCACCCGCGTGCGCACCGGGAAGAACACCCGCCGCTCGAGGTCGAGGCCGATCTCCTCGCGCAGCTCCCGCCGCTGGCCGAGGCCGCGCTCGCGCTCCTCGCCCCGCGCCGCGACCACGCTCTTGGCGACCAGCGTCTTCAGCTCGCTCTGCGCCTGGCCGGGGGTCGGGGTGAGGATCACCGCCTTCTCCCACGCGCTCGCGGCGTCGACCTCGGCCTTGCGGCCGGGCATCATCGCCACCGCCCCCGAGCCCGGCACGCGGTCGGTGTCGATGTAGATGTCGAGGTTGAAGGTGTAGAAGCCGTGGCGCGCCACCCGGTCGAGCTGGGTGCCGAGGTCGTCGAGCGCCTCGCGCCCCGGGACCTTGATCGGGTTGGCGAACGTGGCCTCGAACCAGGTGCCGCCGGCGGCGTTGCGCACCGCGAGCGTCAAGAGGTCGAGGTCGCCGGGCGCGAACTCGGTGCGCCCCGGGTACGCGTAGTAGCCGTCGCCGTGGTCGTCGCCACGGGGGTCGGTGAGGGTGAAGTCCGCCCCGGCGAAGGCCGGGGCGGCGAGCGCGGCGGCGCCGACGAGCAGGACCGCCGCGGTGAGGATTCGTCGCTGGGTCATCGTTCTCGCTCCTGCTCGTGGGATCAGAAGAACAGCTTGAGGAACGCCTTCAGGCGCTGCTGCTCGAAATCGCGCTCGGCCAGGCTGTTCCAGCCGCCGAAGCGGCCGCGGAAGCCGGGCGTGCCGACCCGGAAGCCGAGGTTGTCCTGGATGCCCTGATCGGCGAACTGGACCACGAAGCCGCCGCCGAGGTCGGGCGTGAAGTCGCCGTAGGCGTACTCGTAGTTGAGCCCGATCTCGGCGCCGCCGATGTTGTACTTGGTCTGGAGGATCAGCTTCTCCTTGTTGTGCTGGCCCGACGCCATCTCGTGGAGCTGGTAGGCCTGGAACGCGGTGTTGCCGTCCACGAGGTCGATGTCGTAGTTCTCGTAGGTCAGCGACGCCCACAGCTCGTCGGTGAGCTGGTAGGAGCCGCCGAGCTGGAACATCAGGTAGTCCATGTCGCGGTCGTCGTCGGCCACGCTGTCGAACGGCTTCCACTGGTAGCCGGTGACGCCGTTGACCGTGATCACCGGCGGGTTGAAGTAGAGATCGGCGGTCGAGTTGCCGTCGAAGTAGAAGTTCGTGTTGTTGGCGCACGGCACGCCGCCGCCCGGGCAGTCGCCGGCCGCGAACGGCAGGTAGCGGGAATCGGTCATCCGGTCGTCGGTCTCGTCGATCAGCTTCACCTTGCCGAACAGCTCGAGGCCGTTGCCGACATCGACGAAGTAGGTGCCGCGCACCACCGCGATCGTGGTCTCCTTGTCCTGGAACGGCGCGTAGGCGTTGCGGAACGAGCCGATGCCGGCATCCGACTCGTGGTTGGGGTAGATCGTGGCGTTGATCCGCCGGGTGTCGTCGCCCCACGCCTGCCAGTTGGTGTTGTAGTCGATCCAGGTGTACTCGGCCGTGAGGTCGAGGGCGCCGAGCGACCACACCGGCGCGACGGTGAAGCCCTTCCAGCCGATCGCGGTCTCGGCCAGCGGCTCGTCGAAATCGGTGAACTCGTTGTCGACGTTGATCGTCGCCACCTGCTGCGCGGTGCCCTGCCAGCCGCCGTAGCCGATCCTCGTCGGGTTGCCGGGGAAAACGCCGAACGCGGCGTTGGACGGCCCGGGGAAGGCCCAGGTCGCGTCGTGCCCCTCGGTCAGCAGCACGTCGGCCTCGCGCCGGGCGGCGGTCACCGAAACGTAGTCGGCGCCGATGTCGAAGTACTCGACGTTGAACGACAGGCCGCCGCCGAACGGATCGTTGAGGTCGAGGTCGAGCTTGTACAGCTCGTCGTCGAGCCGCCCCGCGGGCACCGGCGAGAAGCCGGACAGGCCGAACTCCGCCGGCACGCCGAAGCGCGGGTCGGAGTCGGCGCTCGAGTGGTAGACCGCGCCGCGGACGTCGATCTTCGGGTTCGGGTGGATGCCGAAGCGCAGCCCGGCGACCGAGTCCCGGAAGCGCGTCGCCACCTCGCGGCCGTCGTCGAGGTCGAAATCGGTGGCGTCGACCTCGATGTCGTTGACGTACTCGTAGACCAGCGCGCCGTCGAACCGCGGGCTCGGCCGGAAGCCGAACTGCGCGATGTAGGCGGCGTCCTGGACCGGGTACTCGCCGGTGTTGAAGTTGGGCCCGAAGACCAGCCGGTTGAGCGAGACGCGCGCGGCGTCGTAGCTGAACTTGCGGTCCTCGGAGGCGCCCTGGAACAAGAGCCCGGCGTTGTGGTCGCGGTCGATGTAGCGGATCTTGCCGTAGGTGAAGGGATCGAACATCCCCCAGTCGCTGCCGCCGATGGTCACGGTGTCGACCCACGAGTAGCCGGGGTTGATGAGCACGGTCAGGCCGCGGAACTTGATGTACTGCGCCGAGCGGGAATCGAACTCGCCGCAGTCGCCGCCGGTGCAGTCGCCGCTGCCCGGGGTGCCGGCGCCGCCGCCGCCGAAGCCGCCGCCGTTGGTCCAGAAGTTCTGGTTGAAGCGGGCCTTCATGCGCCCGCGGACCTCGATCTTCTTGGACGGCTTGCCGGCGACCAGCAGCTCGATCTCGGTGCCCTGGCCGTTGTCGCCGAAGCCCTCGCCGGGGACCGTGGTGAAGTTGTAGAGCGAGCCGTCGAAGCGGTTGTTGCCCCACAGCCACTTCGTGTAGTTGACGCCGGTGATGGTGAACTTCTGAGTCTCCTCGGCGCCGGTCGAAGGCGGCAGGAGCCCCACGATCAGGAGCGCCGCCGCCAGGAACGCGATCTTGCGCATGGTGTTTCTCCTCGTGCGCCTTCGTCCCGTCAGCCCTGGCCGCCGGGGCGGACCATCGACAGCGTGGCCGTCTTCTTCGCGCTGCCGTCGTCGCCGCACTCGTAGGCGAGCATGGCGTGGTCGCCGAGGACGTCCATGACGTGGGGATCGCACATGAAGTCGGAGCCGCCGCCGAAGCGGTGCTGGCCCTCGAACTCGTTGACCCGGCGGGTGAGCAGGTCGTCATCGGCCGGGAAGCCTTCGTTGGACTGCATCAGCACCTGGTAGCCCCAGGTCGCGGGATCGCTTTCGCCGAGGTCGGCGAGATCGACGGACGCCGAGATCGTGCGCCCGGAGCCGCGCACGCGGGTCGGGATCACGATGTCGGCGGCGAGCGCGCCGGCCTTGGCGTCGACCTCCTGCTTGACGCGCGCGAACGGCTGCGGCGAGAGGATGATGCACTTCTCCCACGCCGAGCCGGGCGCGAACTGGAGGTTCAATCCGGGCGGGGTGGCGGTGTGCCCGCTCCCCTCGACGCCGTCGGTGTCGATGAAGATGAAGACCATCTGGGTGGCGAACCCGACGTCCATCCCCCAGGGATCCTCGAGGTTGGCGTTGACCGTCACGCCGAGGTTGGCCTTCTTGCCCTTGGGCGACAGCTCGAACTTCACCAGGTCGAAGGAGCCGCGGGTGTAGACGGCGTCGGTCGGGTAGGTGTAGCCGCCCGGACCGCTGTCGTCTCCCGTCGGGTCCTCGAACACGACGTCGGCGGCGAACGCCGGCGCCGCCAGCGCCAGCAGGACCGCCGCTCCGATCGCAAGCATGCTTCGCATCGTCGGTACCTCCTTTCGAGGTGCAAATCCCTCAGCCCTTGACGGCCCCCGCCGTCAGGCCGGAGATCAGGTATTTCTGGAGCACGAAGAACAGGGCCACGACCGGGATCGCCACGATGATCGATCCGGCCGCGAAATAACCCCACTGTTGCGAAAAGCCGCCGACGAAGAAGCGCAGCCCGACCGGGGCGGTGTACATCAGCTCTTCGTCCATGAAGGTCGCCGCGAGGATGAACTCGTTCCATCCGGTCATGAACGAGAAGAGCGCGGTGACCGCGACCGCCGGCTTGGCCAGCGGCAGCACGATGCGCAGGAAGATCTGGCGCGCCGAGGCGCCGTCGATGCGCGCCGACTCCTCGAGCTCGCGCGGGATGGTGTCGAAGTACCCCTTGAGCATCCAGACGCAGAACGGGATCGCGGTCGTGGTGTAGACCAGGATCAGGCCGATCCAGGTCGAGCCCAGCTCGAGCCACTGGACGACGATGATGTAGAGCGGGATCAGCATCAGGGTGCCGGGGAACATCTGCGAGACCAGGAACGACATCAGCCCGCTGCGCCGGCCGGGGAAGCGGAAGCGCGAGAACGCGTAACCGGCGGTGGTGGCGAGGAAGACCCCGATCACGGTGGTCGCGGCGGCGACCACCGCGCTGTTGAGCATCCAGCGCGTGAACGGCTGCTCGGTCATGACCGCGACGAAGTTGTCCCCGGAGGCGTTCTCGGGCCACGGCACCACCGCGCGCAGCCGGTCCCACACCGTGGGATCGGGCGGCACGTCGGCGATCGCCAGCGTCTGCTGCCCGGAGAGCGCGATCGCGATCACCCACAGGATCGGGTAGGTCGCGACCAGCGTGAACACCACCAGGAAGACCTGCAGCGGCAGGTGCGGCGGCTCGTCGCGCAGCCGGCTGCGGCGTTTCATATCCCCTCCGTGGCGCGGGTGACGCGGTTCTGCCAGGTGCCGTAGGCGAGCAGGATCAGGAAGATCACGGTCGAGTAGGCGGCGGCGTAACCGTAGCGGTACTGCTGGAACGCGATCTTGTAGGCCTCGGTGATCAGGATCTCGGTGGCGCCCCCGGGCTCGCCCTCGGAGACCAGGTAGATGATGTTGAACATGTTGAAGGTCCAGACCACCGAGATGATGATCGCGGGGATCAGCGCCGGCTTGAGCGAAGGGAGGGTGATGGTGCGGAACTGCTGCCAGCGGCTGGCGCCGTCGACGCGCGCCGCCTCGTAGAGATCGGCCGGGATCGACTGCAGGGCGCCGAGCGAGATCACCATCATGAACGGGAAGGAGAGCCAGCCGTTGGTCGAGAGCACGGTGAGAAAGGAGGTGAACGGGCTCTCGAACCACGACACCGGCGCGCCGCCGAAAGCCTGGATGACCTGATTGATGACGCCGAACTGGGAGTGGAACATCCCCTTCCAGATCAGCGAGGTGATGTAGTTGGGCACCGCCCAGGGGAGGATCAGGAGCACCCGGTAGACCGGCCGCAGCGCGAGGCCGCGGGTGTTGAGGATGAGCGCCAGGAGGAGCCCGACGGTGACCCCGATGGTGACGTTCGACACCGTCCACACCACGGTGAACGGCAGCGTCCAGTAGAAGCTGTGGTAGTTGAAGACGCGCTCGCCCTGCTCGTTGACGCGGAAGAGGTCGAAGGTGCCGAGGATGTCGGCGTAGTTGTCGAGCCCGACCCAGATCTCGGTCACCGGCTGGTCGGTGTTGTAGATGCTCTGGTTGGTGAACGAGAGGACGATCGCGTAGACGAACGGCCCGAACACCAGCACGGTCATGGTCAGCATCGCGGGCAGGGCATAGGAGTAGGCGCGGCGGTGGCGGACGAGGGCGCGGCCGGTGCGCGCGGCGGCGCCGAGACCGACGAACGCGAAGAGCGCGAGCGCGAGCAGGCCGGCTGAGAGCTGGACCCGGAGGAGTCGGCGCGCCGCGGCCGCGACCGCG
>CAZNIX010000101.1:0-11993 GCA_964573125.1 uncultured Thermoanaerobaculia bacterium | reverse complement strand
CGCCGCCGCCCGCGCCGCCAACGCCGCCCGCGCCGCCGCCCGGGCCGAGGACGCCGCGCTGGTCTTCCTCCTGCTCGCGGCGCTGTGCGCGGTGACCGTGGTCGCCGCGCTCGAGACGCGGCGCGGCGACGCGCGCACGGTGGCGGCGCTCGGGGTGCTGCTGGCCCTCAACGCCGTGCTCCGGCTGGTGCCCGGACCGGGCGGCTTCTCCGCCGTCTTCCTGCTGCCGATCCTGTGCGGCTACGCGCTCGGCCCGGCGTTCGGGTTCCTGCTCGGATCGCTGACCATGCTGGTCTCGGCCGTCCTCGCGAGCGGCCTCGGCCCGTGGCTGCCGTTCCAGATGCTCGCCGCCGGCTGGGCCGGGCTCGCGAGCGGCTGGCTGCCCGACCTCGGCCGCCGGCCGCGCCTCGAGCTGGCCGCGCTCGCCGCCTGGGCCGCCGCCGCCGGCCTCGCCTACGGCGCCCTGACCAACCTCTGGTTCTGGCCCTTCCTGACCGCCGACGCCGCCGGCGCCCCCGGCGTCGCCTGGGAGCCCGGCCTCGGCCTGCGCGCCGCCGCCGCCCGCTACGGCGCCTTCTACCTCGCGACCTCGCTCTGGTGGGACCTCGGCCGCGCGATCGGCAACGCCGCGCTGGTGCTCCTCGCCGGCCGCCCGGTGCTGCGCCTCCTGCGCCGGTTCGCGGAGCGGTTCCGGTTCGCGGTCGAGGCGATCGAGTAGGAGCCGCGGACACGAGAGGGATTGACAGCCTGCTGCTTCGCGCAGCCCGATTACGACCCGTCGCCCGGTCGCGGTTGACCCCGACCCTGGGATCCATTAGGCTTCGCTAAGTCATAGATGGTGTTGTACATGCCGGCATGGAGCAGAAGCACCTCGGAGCGCGTCAAGCGACCGGATTGATTGATGCAGCAAGCCACGCAGGTCTTCGCGGCGATCTGCTTCCTGGTGATCGGCCTTTCGCATCTCGGTCAACCCAAAGCCTGGGTCGCGTTCTACCAGGATCTGGCCGCTCGGGGAACCCCGGGGGTCTTCCTCGAGGGCTTCCTCCTCTTGAACTTCGGCGCCATCATCGTCGCGTTTCACAATGTGTGGCACGGTCCGGGCCTGGTCCTCACCCTTATCGGGTGGGCGCAGGTCCTCAAGGGGCTGGGACGCTTTCTGGCCCCGCAGGTCGGGCTGCGAGCCATGCAGCGCGCCTCTCGGGATCGCGCTTGGCACTTCCGGGTTGGGGGAGTGGTTGCCTTGCTCCTGAGCGGCTTCCTATGGTGGCTCCGGTTTCGGCCGTAGCCGCATCACAGGCCCCGAGGGGAGGGACACCCACTATCCCGAGCTGACCGCGCAATTGATCGAGGGGTTCCTCGACTCGCGGTGGCGACGGCCGGACCCTCAAACCAACAGATCCCGCAGCGCCGGCTCGAGCGCCGGGAACCGGAAGCGGAACCCCAACGCCTCGAGCGCGCGGGGGACGGCGCGCTGGCCGGCGAGGGCGATGTCGGCCATCTCGCCGAGGGCGAGGCGGAGGGCGAAGCGCGGCACCCGGAAGACCGCCGGCCGGCGGAGCACTCGCGCCAGCGTGCGCGTGAACTCCGCGTTGGTCACGGGCGCGGGCGCGGCGAGGTTGAACGGGCCGCGGGCGGTCTCGGTGCGGGCGAGGAAGCGGATGGCGGCGACCTCGTCGGCGAGGTGGATCCAGGGCATGTACTGCGCGCCCGCGCCGAGCGGGCCGCCGAGGCCGAGCCGGAACGGCGTCAGCATGCGGGCGAGCAGACCGCTCTCGGCGGCGAGCACGAGGCCGGTGCGCAGGATCGCCCGCCGCACCCCGAGCGCCTCGACCGGCGCGGTCGCCGCCTCCCACTCGACCGAGATCGCCGCCAGGTAATCGTCGCCCGGACCGGCCTCCTCGGTCACCGGCTCCGCGCCGCGCGCGCCGTAGTAGCCGACCGCCGAGCCCTGGAGCAGCCATCGCGGCTTGGTGCGCGCGGCCTCGATCGCGGCGAGCACGGCGCCGCTCGAGCGTACCCGGCTGTCCCGGATGCGGCGCTTCCTGGCCGCGGTCCAGCGGCCGTCGATCGGCTCGCCGGCGAGGTGGACGACGCCGAGCGCGCCGTCGGCGAGCGCGCCCCATCCCTCGGCGCTCTCGGCGTCCCAGCCGGCGGCGCGGGCGCCGGGCGGCGGCTCGGCGCGCTCGGGATCGCGGGTCAGGACGACCACGTCGTGGCCGGCGGCGGCCATCTCGCGCGCCAGCCGGCCGCCGATCACGCCGGTGCCGCCGGTGATGACGATCCGGCCGCGCTCGTCGTACATCGTCGCTCCCCTCCCGTCCGGCCCGCCGAAGACGTGCCTCGCTACCGAACCAGTCGCCTGCCGCTCGCCTCCCGTGACCGTCGCCCGCCGCTCGATCCGACGCCGCCGGCCCCGGACCGCCGGCGGCCCGATGTGGACGAAGGAGCCGGCGCCGCGCGCCCGCTCACACCGCCGCCAGCTCCTCCTCGAGCTGCTGCCGGCGGTGGAGGTCGGCGTAGAGGCCGTCTTTCGCGAGCAGCTCGCGGTGGCTGCCGCGCTCGACGATCCGGCCGCCGTCGAGCACCAGGATCTGGTCGGCGCCCTGGACGGTCGAGATCCGGTGCGAGACCAGGAACACCGTCCGTCCCTCGAACACCCGGCGGAGGTTGGCGAGGATCGCCTCCTCGGTGTGGGTGTCGACCGCCGAGAGGCAGTCGTCGAGGAGCAGGATGCGCGGCCGGCGGAGGAGCGCCCGCGCGAGCGCCACCCGCTGCTTCTGGCCGCCCGAGAGCGTGATCCCGCGCTCGCCGACCAGGGTGTCGAGGCCGTCGGGAAACGCGGCGACGTCCTCGTCGAGGCCGGCGAGCCGGGCCGCCTCGGCGATCTCCTCGCGGCTCGCCTCGGGGCGGCCGAGCGCGATGTTCTCGGCCACCGTGGTCGAGAAGAGGAAGGTCTCCTGGGGCACCGTGCCGCAGGCGCCGCGCAGGGTGGCGAGCGGCAGCCGGCGGGCGTCGTAGCCGTCGACGAAGAGCGTCCCCTCGGGCGGGTCGATCAGGCGCGGGATCAGCGCGAGCAGCGTCGACTTGCCGGCGCCGGTGCGGCCGACCAGCGCCACCGTCGCGCCGGCCGGCGCGGTCAGGTCGATGCCGTGGAGCACCGGCGGGCCGCCGTCGTAGGCGAAATCGAGCGCGCGGAACGCGACGCCGCCCGCGAGCTCGCCCGGCTCGACCAGCGGCGGCACGTCGCGGATCGCCGGCTCGGTCTCGAGCACCTTGCGGATGCGCCCCATCGAGGCGGCGCCGCGCTGGGCGAGGTTGATCACCCAGCCGATCGCGATCATCGGCCAGATCAGCTTGGTCAGGAACAGGTTGAACGTGACGAACTGGCCGACCGTGATCGCGCCGCGGGTGACCAGGAGGCCCCCGTACCAGAGCACCGCGACGAAGCCGATCCCGACCAGCGCCTGGAGCGTCGGGTTGAACGCGGCGCTCCAGCGGATCAGCTTGCGGTTGCGCTCGACGTAGTCGTCGTTGAGGCGGCGGAAGGCGGCGATCTCCGGCCCCTCCTGGGCGTAGGCGCGGACCACGCGGACGCCCGACAGGTTCTCCTGAACCCGGGTCGAGAGGTCGGAGAAGCTCTCCTGGACGCGCTCGAAGAGGACGTGGATGCGGCTGCCGAAGCGGTGGGTGGCGAGCGCGACCAGCGGCATGGTGGCGAGCGAGAGCAGCGTCAGCGGCCAGTGGATCGCGGCCATGAACGCGAGCGCGCCGGCGGCGGTGAACACCGTGTTGGAGGAGTACATGATCGCGGGCCCGCACAGCATACGCACCGCCGAGAGGTCGTTGGTCGCGCGCGCCATGAGGTCGCCCGTGGCGTGCTCGTGGAAGAACGCCGGCGGCTGCTCCTCGAGCTTGCCGAAGTAGTCGTTGCGGAGATCGAACTCGATGTGCCGGCTCATCGTCACCAGCACCATGCGCTGGAGGTAGGTGAAGACGCCGCGCACCGCCGCGATCGCGACCAGGAGCCCGCCGTAGAGGGCTAGCGCGCGTGCCGTGACCTCGGCCTCGAGCGCATCGACCGCCCACCCGACGAGGAGCGGCGCCGCCATCCCGATCGCGACCGAGAGGAAGATCGCGCCGATCCCGAGCGCGAGCCGGCGCCGGTAGCGGCGGAAGAAGGGCCGGAGGTAGCGGAGCTGGTCGAACATCGGGCGGCCCGCCGTGGGGCGGGAGGGCGACGATAACAGAGCCGACAGTACCGGACTTTGCGGCGGCTCTCCGGCCGTTCGCCCCGTCCGAGCGGACTGGGAGTTGCTTGACGCGGAGTACCGCTTCCTCCATGATGAGGGCGAAACGGAGGACCGATGGCGACCCTCAACATCAAGAACTTTCCCGACGACCTCTACGAGCGCATCAAGCGCCGCGCCGCGGCCGAGCGCCGATCGATCGCCGGCGAGGTCGTCCAGCTCCTGGACCGCGCGGTCGCAGACGCCGAACCGCGGTCGATCCTCGAGCTGCGCGGTCTCGGCAAGGAGATGTGGCGCGAGGTCGACGTCGCCGAGTACATCCGCGGAGAACGCGACTCTTGGGACTGATCGAGGCCGTGGGCACGGGCCCGGTCGCCCTGGACACCGCGCCCTTCGTCTATTTCATCGAGGAGCACCCTCGCTACGGCCCCGTGCTGGAGCCGCTCTTCCAGGCCATCGCCGGCGGCAGGCTGCGAGCTGTGACCACCGGCATCACGCTGCTCGAGGCCCTCGTGCTCCCGGTACGGCGCAACGATCGCGTCCTCGCCGCACGCTACGAGGCCGCCTTGACCGGGAGCGCCGGCCTCCGCTTCATCGAGCTCGACCGCGCGCTCCTCCGCGCCGCCGCCGAGATCCGCGCCGCGACGAGCGCCAAGGTGCCCGATGCTCTGCAGATCGCCGGCGCCCTGCGCGGCGGCTGTACCGCACTGCTCACCAACGACCGCCGCCTGCCCGGGAGCCCCGGTCTCAAGGTCCTGCGGGTCGAGGACTTCGCGCCCCCATGAGCCCCCTCGACGAAGCCGTCAACCTGCTCGACCTCGAAGAGCCGGCGCGGCGCGCGCTGCCGCGGATGGCGTACGACTACTACGCGAGCGGCGCCGCGGAGGAGATCACGCTGCGCGACAACCGCGCGGCGTTCGACCGCCGGCGGATCGCCTACCGGGTGCTCGCCGGGGTCGGCGAGCGCGACCTGGCGACGACCGTCCTCGGCGAGAGGGTGTCGATGCCGGTGCTGGTGGCGCCGACCGCGTTCCACCGCCTGGCGCATCCCGAGGGCGAGGCGGCGACCGCGCGCGGCGCCGGCGCCGCGGGCACGGCGATGGTGCTCTCGACGCTCTCGAACACGCCGGTCGAGGAGGTGCTCGCCGCGGCGACCGGGCCGGTCTGGTTCCAGCTCTACGTCTACCGCGACCGCGGCGCCACCCGGGCGCTGGTCGAGCGCGTCGAGGCGGCGGGCTGCCGGGCGCTGGTGCTCACCGTCGACGCTCCTCTCCTCGGCCGCCGCGAGCGCGACGTGCGCAACCGCTTCCACCTGCCCGACGGGCTGGCGGTCGCGAACCTCCTTCCCGAGGGCTACGGCGCCGTCGGGGCCGCCGAGCGCGGCTCGGGCCTGGCCGGCTACGTCAGCGAGCTACTCGACTCCAACCTGACCTGGGACGACCTCGACCGGTTGGCTGCGAGCACGAGGCTGCCGGTGCTGGTCAAGGGGATCGTCCGCGCCGACGACGCCGTGCGCGCCGCCGAGCACGGCGCGGCCGGCATCGTCGTCTCCAACCACGGCGGCCGCCAGCTCGACACCTCGATCGCCACCCTCGACGCCCTGCCGCCGATCGCGGAAGCCCTCGCCCGCCGCCACAGCCCTTCTCCCGAGCTGCTCCTCGACGGTGGCGTCCGCCGCGGCACTGACGTCATCAAGGCGCTCGCCCTCGGCGCGCGCGCCGTCCTGATCGGCCGCCCGGTCCTCTGGGGGCTGGCACTCGGCGGCGCCGAGGGCGTCGCGCGCGTGCTCGCGATGCTGCGCGCAGAGCTGGACCTGGCGATGGCGCTCGCGGGGGCGCGGACGGTGAGGGAGATCACGGCCGACTTGGTGGTGGCGGAGGCAAGGTGAGCGCAGCCGACGAGAAACGGAGGCGGCGGTTGAGGCGGGTCGGAGTGGGCTTGGCCGTCGGCGCCGTGGCCCTCGCCGTACCCGCCTGCGGCGTGGGCGCCGAGCCCCGGCAGCCCCGGCACCTGATCTACCTCCACGGCCGGATCGTCCAGGAGCAGCAGAGCGCGCGGCCGCGGCACCCACGGTTCGGGGTCTACGAGCTGGAGAAGATCCTCGAGGCGTTTCGGGAGCGGGGGTTCGTCGTCAGCAGCGAGATCCGGCCGAGGTCGGCTTCGGTGAGCGACGCGGCGGAGCGGGTTGTCGAGCAGGTGCGGCAGCTCCTCGAGTCGAGGGTGAGCGCGGAGCGCATCACGGTGGTCGGGGCGTCGATGGGCGCGGCGATCGCCTTGGTCGCTTCGGCGCGGTTGCAAGACCCCGACCTGCGCTTCGGGATCCTCGGCGCGTGTATGTCCGAGTACGTCCGCGGGCTGCTCGCCGAGGAGGGCAAGGGCCCGCGCGGCCGCCTGCTCTTCATCCGCGAGGCGAGCGACGACCTGGTGGCTCCCTGCCCGCCGTGGCGGGACGACCTCGGGTCCTCGGTCCCGGTCGTCGCCCGCGAAATCGTGCTCGAGACCGGGCTCAGCCACGGGTTCCTCTATCGGCCGTTGCCGGAATGGGTCAACCCTGTCGTGGAGTGGGCGGAGGCCGCGCCCGAGCGGCGAGCCGAGCCATGAAGCCGACGTTCTTCGCGACTCCGAACGAGTTCCGCCGCTGGCTCGAACGCCATCACGCGACCGGGACAGTGCTCCTCGTCGGGTTCTACAAGAAGGGCTCCGGGCGCACGAGCATCACGTGGCCGGAATCGGTCGAGGAGGCGCTCTGCTTCGGCTGGATCGACGGCGTCCGCAAGTCGGTCGACGCCGAGAGCTACAGCATCCGCTTCACCCCCCGCCGGCGCGGCAGCGCCTGGAGCGCGATCAACCTCCGGAAGGTCCAGGAGCTGATCGCGAGCGGGCGCATGCGACCGGCCGGGCTGCGCGCGTTCGAGGAGCGTGATCCGAAGAAGTCCGGGACCTATTCCTAC
Source organism: uncultured Thermoanaerobaculia bacterium (assembly GCA_964573125.1). Lineage (GTDB taxonomy): Bacteria > Acidobacteriota > Thermoanaerobaculia > Multivoradales > JBCCEF01 > CAVSQV01. Next base: position 4,795 of record CAZNIX010000101.1, on the reverse strand, counting down.
GAGCGTGCCGCGGCGCAACTGAGCCCGGAGGCGGAGGCGGAGTTCCGCGCCTTTCCCGCCGCGTGGAGCTTCTTCCAGGCGCAGCCGCCCGGCTATCGCAAGCTGATGGCCTGGTTCGTCGTCAGCGCGAAGCAGGAGGCGACGCGGATGCGCCGGCTGAGGAGGCTGATCGACGAGTCGGCCGCCGGCCGGAAGCTCGGACTCCTCCGCCGGAAGGAGTGAAACGGTGGCTCACGAGAGTCGTCCCCTTCGCGGTGGTCCATCTCGGCGGGAGACGCGCTGGATCGCCCGCGCGGCGGTCATCGCAGCGGTCTGGACGCACGTTACGCTCGTCTCGGCCGACGGCCAGGAGGGGATGCCGATGGATCTCGCGACCGTGACGCGCACCGTCAAGGCCGGGGAGCACGACTTCCCGGTGGTCGACCACGGGGAAGGGGCCGCGGTACTGCTCCTCCACGGCTTCCCCGACTCGCGCCACCTGTGGCGGCACCAGGTGCCGGCGCTCGCCGAGGCCGGCTTTCGCGTCCTCGCGCCCGACCTCCGCGGCTTCGGCGACGCCCCGAAGCCGGCCGGCGTCGACTCCTACGCCCTGCCGCTGGTGATCGACGACCTCGCCGGCATCCTCGACGCGCTCGGCGTCGAGCGCGTCCACGTGGTCGGCCACGACTGGGGCGCGGTGGTCGCCTGGCTGTTCGTCGCCGCCCACCCGGAGCGGGTCGGCAGCCTGACCGCGCTCACGGTCGGCTGTCCGGGCAACTCGGGCCAGCGCACGATCGAGCAGCTCGAGAAGGCCTGGTATCTGTTCTTCTTCCACAACGAGGGGGTCGCCGAGGAGTGGCTGCGGCGCGACGACTGGAGCGGGCTGCGCATGCTGCTGCGGGGCGCCGGCGACCTCGATCGCTACATCGCCGACCTCGCGCGCCCCGGCGCGCTGACCGCCGCCCTCAACTGGTACCGCGCGAACGCGCCGGCCTCCTCGCTCCTCGAACTGCCGGACCTGCCGCCCGTGCGCGTGCCCGTGCTCGGCGTCTCGGCCGACGGCGATGCCTACCTCACCGAAGCCAACCTCGAGAACTCGGCGGAGAAGGTGGCCGGGCCGTGGCGCTACGTGCGCATGGAGGGCGTCGGCCACTGGCTGATGCTCGACCGGCCCGAGGAGTTCAACCGGCTGCTGATCGAGTTCCTGGGCGGGGTCGAGGAGCCGGGCCGCCGGCACGAGCCGGCTCGCCCGCGGTCACCCTGACGCCGCAGCAGATGATGTTCGCGGGCGGCCACCTGACGAGCTTCGGGCGGGTCGCCGCCACTCCGGGGTGCGGCGGGGCGCTGACCTGGGCGACCCCGGAAGGCTCCGGATCGCGCAGCCTGCCGTGGCGCGGGGCCGCCGGCTCACTCCGGCGCCGCCCGGCCCGCCGCCGCCACAACGGCCGCCCGGGCCGCCGGGTGGAGGGCGACCGCCGGCGTCTCGGCCGGCCCGGCGATCAGCGTCGCCTCCAGCCGGAGGATCGGTCGCCCTTCGCGCTCGTACTTGGCTTCGTAGTTGGTGCGCGCGCCGTCGGGCCAGGGGCCGTCGTGGCGGCGCAGGCGGACCTGGGAGTGGCCGGCGAGGACGGCCTCGACCTCGGCGCCGTAGTCGAGGAAGTCGGTGGCGAAGAACAGGCGCCCGCCGGGCGCGAGCAGGCCGAGCACGAGGTCGACCGACTCGGCGTCGAAGAGGCGCCGCTTGTGGTGGCGGCTCTTCGGCCAGGGATCGGGGAAGTAGACGTGGAGCGCGGTCGCGAAGCCCGCCGGCAGCACCGCCGCGGCCAGGTAGAGCGCCTCGCCGCGCAGGGCGAGGAGGTTGCGCAGGCCGCGCTTGCGCGCGCGCCCGACCAGGAGGCGGAAGTACTTCGCCGCCATCTCGACGCCGAGGAAGCGCCGCGCCGGGTCCTCCTGGGCGCGGCGCAGCAGATACCGTCCCTTGCCGAACCCCAGCTCGACCTCCCACGGGCCGCCGCCGGGGACCAGCTCCTCGAGCGGTAGCGGCGCCGGCAGCGCGGACAGCGGGCGGTCGCCGTCCGGTGCGGCGACGACGGTGGGCTGGATCATCGGCCGGGTCGGGAGGCGGGTGGCGGCGACGGCGCGAGTATAGCGGCGGGCTGATAGCCTCGCGGTCGGGATGAGCACGGGACCGCGCCCTTCCGAGCCGGCCGCGGCGCTCCGCGGGGAGCCCGCCGCAGGCGGCGGTGCGGTCGCCGGTGGCCGGCTCCCGGGCGGCGCCGGCAGCCGTCCGGTCGCCGCCGGCGCTGCGCCGGCCGCCGATCCCGAGCGCGCGCTGCGCACCTGCCCGAACTGCGGCCGGGAGCTGGCCGAGCGCGGGTGCAAGCTCCGCTGCCCGGACCCGGCGTGCGGGTACTTCCTCTCCTGCGCGGAGTACCACTGACGGCGGCGGGCGACCCGAGGCGGCAGAACGGCGCGGCGCGCGGTGGGTGCGGCCGGCGGACTGCGACTTGACCGCGGCGGGCCGGCGCGGCGGTCGGTGTCGGGCTCCGGCAGGTCGAGGACGCCCGAAGCGGCGGGACCGCACCGATCTGGCCTCGGCGCGGCGCCCGTAGACAGTGCCCGGAGGCCGGTCGACGCCGGTCCTCGACCTCAGGCGAGCGCATGAAAGGAGCCCCGATGCCCGCGATCCACGTCCCCCGCCCGTGGCAGCTCCCCGAGCGCCTGGCCACCCCCGAGCCGGTCTTCCTCAACCGCCGCCAAGTGGTCGCCTCGCTCGGCCTCGGCGCGCTCTCGATGGCGCTCCCCTGGTCGGCCGGCTGCGCCGAGCGCGGGGGCGGGGCGGCGGCCGGGGGCGAGGCCGCCGCGCGCGGCCAGACCGAGCCGGCGCTCGGCGACCGCTTCGCGAGCCTCTTCCCGGCGAAGCGCAACGACGGCTACGACTACGGCGGCCGGCCGCCGACCCCAGAGGCGACCGCCGCGACCCACAACAACTTCTACGAGTTCACCACCGACAAGGCCGGAGTGTGGGAGCTCGCCCGCCGCTATCCGCTGCCCGAGCCGTGGACGATCGAGGTCGTCGGCCTGGTCAAGAAGGTGCGCACCCTGGACCTCGACGACCTGTTCAAGATCGCGCCGCTCGAGGAGCGCCTCTACCGCTTCCGCTGTGTCGAGGCGTGGGCGATGCAGGTGCCGTGGACCGGCTACCCCTTGAGAGCCCTGATCGACCACCTCGAGCCGCTCGGCGCGGCGACCCACGTCCGCTTCGTCTCCTGGCTCGACCAGGACAACCTCGTCGGCCAGCGCGAGCACACCTGGTACCCGTGGCCCTACTACGAGGCGCTGCGCCTCGACGAGGCGCGCCACGAGCTGGCGTTCGTCGTCCTCGGCAGCTACGGCCACGCGCTGCCGATGCAGCACGGCGCGCCGGCGCGCCTGGCGATCCCGTGGAAGTACGGCTACAAGGGTCCGAAATCGTTCGTGCGCATCGAGTTCACCGACCGCCAGCCGGCGACGTTCTGGAACGACTTGCAGCCGCGCGAGTACGGCTTCTTCTCGAACGTCGACCCCGGCCGGCCCCACCCGCGCTGGACCCAGGCGCAGGAGACCGACATCGGCACCGGCGAGAAACGGCCGACCCTGCTCTACAACGGGTACGGGGAGGCGGCGGGGCTGTACACGGGCCAGGAGTTTTAGCAGTTCGCGCGCACCGCGCGCGAACTGCAAAGGTCGCAGGGCTGACCAACGGCTTGGTCGGCCCTGCACGCTAGCCGGCGGGGTGGCGCGGAATTCCGCCCACCCCGTCCGACTTCTGGGCGCTCAGGATGCCGGAGAGCAAGGCCGCGGCCCCCGCCCTCCCCTTCCGCGCCGAGGTCGAGGCCATCGGCGCCCTCGAGCCCGGGCTGCGCTCGCTCGCCGACGCCGACCTCGGCGCGCGCGGCCGCGCCTCCCGGGAGCGCGCCGCCCGCGGCGAGCCGCTCGCGGAGCTTGCCCGGCGCAACCCTCGTGCTAGGCTGACGTAGGTATTCACTGGTTTGCACCGATGGACCTGCCCCACGCGGTCGCCGCATTTCGCCGGCCGTCCAACGTGGGAGTGGAGGGAGCTTCCCCATGTCGCGCCAGCCGATCTGCGTCCTCGTCGCGTCCCTGTGCCTGCTCGCCGCCGCCGCGGCGGGCGAGGCGGCCACGCTCACGGTCAACTCCGCGGCCGACAACGCCACCGGCGGCGACGGCCTGGTCACGCTGCGCGAGGCGGTCGCCGCGGCCAACGCCGACGGCCCGACCGACCTCGGCGACACCGGGAGCGGCGCCGACACGATCGTCTTCGACGGCGCGCTCGCGGGCGCCACGATCGAGCTCCTGACCGCCGCGAACACCACGTTCGGCCCCTCGGCGCTCGCGATCACGAGCGACGTGACGATCGACGGCGGCGGCGCGCCGTTCCTGACCGTCGCGCGGAGCGGCGCGGTGCCGCGGCTGCGGCTCTTCTACGTCGCCGCCTCCGGCACGCTGCGACTCGAACAGATCACGCTCGAGGGCGGCGCCGCGGTCGGCTTCGACGGCGGCGAGACCCACCGCGGCGGCACCGGCGGCGGCGGCGCCGGCCTCGGCGGCGCGGTCTTCAACCAGGGGACGATCGAGATCGTCGAGACGACGCTCGCCGGCAACCAGGCGATCGGCGGTGCCGGCGGCGCGCAGTCGAACATCTTCGACACCTTCCCGCGCGGCGGCAGCGGCGGCGGCGGCACCGCCGGCGACGGCGGCGATCCGACCGGCGCGACGGCCGCGTTCGACGTCGGCGGCGCCGGGGGCGCGGGCG
>CAZNIX010000100.1:4209-12056 GCA_964573125.1 uncultured Thermoanaerobaculia bacterium | reverse complement strand
CGTTCGCCCATCTCGCCGCCGCCGCCGCCGAGGCCGCGCACGCCGCCGGCCGCGACGTCGACGACGCCCGCGCCCTCGCGTTCGCCGAGCTGGGCAACGCCCACCGCATCTGCGGCGACCTGCGCCGCGCCGGCCTCGCGTTCGGCCTCGCGCGCGAGCGCGCGCGCTACGCCGCCGACCCGCTGGTGCGAGCGGAGGTGGACTCGCTGGAGGCTTCGTACCTCGACTACTGCAACGAGTTCGCCGGAGCGGAGCGGCTGCTCCGGCGGGCGGAGCGAATCGAGCGGCGGCTGGGCACCCCGCACGGCGTCGGGCGCCTTCGTCTCAAGCTCGGCAACATTGCGCAAGGCCGGGGAGACCTGGAGGCGGCGATCTCGCTCTACCGATCCGCCCTCGACCTCGTCGATCCGGGTGAGGAGCCGCGGCTGGTCATGGTCGGCATCCACAACCTCGCCTCCTGCTCCATCGACGCGGGGCAGCACGACGCAGCGCTCAGCCTGCTCAGACGCCACCGGTCGCTCTTCGAGAGCTTCGGTTCCGCGGCCGACAGGGCGTTGGTGGGCTGGCTGGAAGCGCGTGCCGCCCGAACGGCCGGACTTCTCGAGCTGGCGGAAGCGACGTTCGAGGAGGCGCGCGACCAATTCGTGTCTCTTGGACGCCCGTACGAGACCGGTCTCGTGTTGCTCGAGCTCGCCGAGATCTACGCGGTTGGCCAGCGCTGGTCCGAGTTGGAGAAGGTAGCGGCTGCCACCCTCACGCTCTGCCGCGCGAACGGCATCGAGTCCGAGGGGGTGGCAGCCGCCATGCTGCTGTGCACCGCCGCCCGTCGTCGCCAGGAAACCACCGAGGGGATCGCCAAGCTCGTTGCAGCGGTTCGCGACCATCTCTCTCCGCAAGCGACCGCGAGCAGGCCCACCGGCGCCTAGCCGTCGGGGTCACTGCTGCCGCGCGCCTCGCACTCGGCATCGCAGCCGTCGGCACCGAACAAGGCGCCCGGCTCACCCGCCGTCCGCCCGTCCAGCGCCGGGCGGCTCCCCTCGTCCCCCGCCCCGACGCCGAACAGCAGCCCCCACGCCCGGCCCACCAGCTCCCCGAGGTCGATCGCCCACGCCGAGCGCGGAGCGTCGGCCGCCCGATCGGGCGCCGCGGCCGCCGCGGGGGCGGCGATCAAGGTCAGGATCAGCACCGCCAGCAGCGAACCCACCAGCCTCCTCTGCGCCATGACGTCCTCCTCCCACTCCCCTCCGGGTCCCTCAGAGGACCGTCGTGATTGACGCCCGGGCCCGGACGGAAGCTGCCGGTCACCCTAACGCATTCGTTACCGGAAGACGAAAACGCGGCGGCGGGGCGCGGGGTAGAATGGCCGCCCGATCGGGGAGAAGGGAGTCCGCATGACCGCAACGCGCCCCGCGGCGCTCGCCCTGTCGGCGGCCCTGGCCGCGGCCGGCATCGCCTCGGCGATGGAAGTGGAGAGCCGGCACGCCCCGGGCGCCGAGTTCGCGGCCTACCGGACCTTCGACCACCTGGCCCGGCGCGACGTGCCCGACCGCAGCCGGTTCGCCCCGGGCTCCGATTACGACCGCCGCGTGCGCGCGATCCTCGAGCGGCGCCTGGAGGGCCGCGGCTTCCGTCTCGTCGACGCCGACCCCGACTTCCTCGTCAGCTACTCCCTCGGCCGCAAGGAGCTGCTCGACACCTCGGGCGCCCGGCGCGAGCTCGCCCCCGGCCTGAGCATCGCCTGGGAGGAGGGCGAGCTGGTCCGCGCCTACACCGAGGGCACGCTGGTGATCGAGATCCTCGACGCCGACAGCCGCGACGCGGTGTGGGTCGGCTGGGCGACCGAGGTCGTCGACGACCCCGACCGCCTGCTCGAGGAGCCCGACCGCCTGATGAAGAAGATCGACAAGGCGGTGCGGCGGATCGTCCGGCGCTTCCCGCCCAAGCCCTGACCGGCCGCCGCCCTCCGCCCTTGGGGCGGCCGCGACGGCTCCGCGCGCGGAGCCGGAGGACTTCGGCCCGGCGAATTTCGGCCGCCTCGGCGTCGCCACCGAGGCGTAGCGCCGGTGCCCCGAGCGCTGTTCTCGCGGCGGTGCTCCGACGACTGCCGCGATCAACCGGTGGCGCGCGCCGCCGCGCCGTGTAGGCTCCGCCCCGCCGTGGGACTCTACGACCTCGCCCGGCCGCTCCTCTTCCGCCTCGACGCCGAGCGCGCCCACGCGCTCGGCAAGCGCGGCCTGCGCGCGGTGGCGGCGGTGCCGCCGCTCGCCGCGCGCTGGCGCCGGCGCCACCTGGTCGACGACCCGCGGCTGGCGCAAGAGATCTTCGGCCGCCGCTTCGCCAACCCGGTCGGCCTGGCCGCCGGTTTCGACAAGGACGGCGAGGCGCTGGCCGCGGTGCCGGCGCTCGGCTTCGGCTTCGCCGAGGCGGGCACCGTCACCCCCGAGCCGCAGGCGGGCAACCCGCGGCCGCGGCTGTTCCGGTACGCCGCGGCGGAGAGCCTGCAGAACCGCCTCGGCTTCAACAACCGGGGCGCCGCGGCGCTCGCGCGCCGGCTCGACCGCCTCGGCCCGCTCCCCTACCCGCTCGGGGTCAACCTGGGCAAGAACCGCGACACCCCGGCCGCGCGCGCGCTCGACGACTACCGGCGGCTGCTCGAGGTCTTCGGGCGGAGGGCCGACGTCGCCTACCTGGTGATCAACGTCTCCTCGCCCAACACCCCCGGCCTGCGCGCGCTCCAGGACGAGCGGTTCCTGACCGCGGCGCTCGCCGCCGCCCGCGAGCTGGCCGACCGCCCGGTGCTCGTCAAGCTCGATCCCGACCTGCCGCCCGGGCGCGCCGCCGAGCTGGCCGCGGCGGCGGTCGACGCCGGCGCGGCGGGCATCGTCGCCACCAACTCCAGCGCCGACCTCGCGATCCTCCCCGGCGCCGACCCGGGCGGCGGCGGGCTCTCGGGCGCGGTGCTGCGCGAGAAGAGCCACCGCACCCTCCGGGCGGTGGCCGGCGCGGTCGCCGGCCGCGCGGTCCTCATCGCCGCCGGCGGCATCGACTCCGCCGCCGAGGCCTACCGCCGCATCCGCGCCGGCGCCTCACTGATCCAGCTCTACACCGCCCTGGTCTACCGCGGGCCGGCGCTGATCGGCGAGATCAACCGCGGGCTGTTGCGGCTGCTCGAGCGCGACGGCTTGGCCGCCGTCGCCGACGCCGTCGGCGCCAGCCGGTAGCCTGGGTGGATCCACGGGCTGCTTCCCGAGGCGGGCGGGAGGGGCCGCGGGGCGCGGCCCCTCCCGGGGTGAGGGGTAGGGAGAGGAAGAAGGCGCTTACCAGCTCAGCTTGACGCCGAGCCGGAGCGTCCGCGGAGCCTGGTACTGGGTGGCCTCGCCGAAGCTCGGGTTGCCCTGCTCGCAGGAGGTGCCGGGGCCGGTGCCGGGGCCGCCGCAGTCGGGGTCGGCCGCGGTCTCGTCGGCGAGCGTCCACTCCTGGTCGACGAGCACCGCCTCCTGCTGATCGGTGACGTTGAACACGTCGCCGATCAGCTTCAGCTCGAGGCCGCCCACGGCGAGCGGGACCTCGAGGTGGAGGTCGACGTTCCACAGGTCGGGCGTGCGGCCGAACGAGCCGCGCGGGGTCACGAAACGCTCCTGCTCGCCGTACACCGAGTGCGCCCCGAGCTGGCTGATCGGCGTGCCGGTCAGGTACTGGGCGTAGAAGCCGGTGACCAGCTTGAACGGCCACAGGTACGAGCCGTAGACCTTGAACTGGTGCTCGCGGTCGTTGGGCAGCGGCCCGTCGGCGCCGAGCAGCAGGTCGGGCAGGTCGTAGACCGAGGTGATGTTGGGGTCGAGCTGGCCGTTGTCCTGCCGGTAGAGCCCACCGTAGTTGCCCTCGTTCTGGGAGTAGACGTAGCTGCCGTAGAGCTGCCAATTGTCGGTGAAGCGCTTGTTGAGGGTGACCTCGAGCGCTTCGTACTCGCGCCGCGGCGCGGGGAACGTCACCGGCTCCGGCAGCACCGCGCCGGTCACCGGGTTGGCGGTCAGCGTGCCGCCCGGGTTGGTGATGAAGTAGGTCTGGCCGCCGTCGACCGAGATGTCCTCGATCACGTTCTCCAGCTCGCGCCGGCTGAGCTTGACGCCGGCGGCGAGGTTGGGCACCAGCTCGTACTCGAAGCCGATCAGCGCCTCGGTGGTGTACATCGGCTCGATGCCGGGATCGACCTTGGTGCCGCCGCCCAGCCGGTAGACGTAGAAGTTGACGCCGGTGTTGCCGGCGATCGGCAGCGAGCCGTCCTCCGGGTAGTAGAACCAGTAGAGGTTGAACTGCTCGTTGCCGAACGCGCGCGCGTTGATGTCGAGCGGCACCGACTCGTAGAAGTGGCCGTAGTGGCCGTAGAGCTTCGAGCGGCCGTTTTTCGCCACGTCCCAGGTGAAGCCGGCGCGCGGCGCGATCATGTCGCCGAAGCCGAACTCCAGCTCCTGGTTCTGGTTGACGTCGGACAGCTCGCCCTTGGCCTGCGCGGCGTCGGCGCGCACGCCGAGGTTGAGCGAGAAGTAGTCGCCGAGTCGGACGCGGTCCTGGAGGTAGACCGACTGCTCGTCGGTCTCGCCGACCGAGTTCTGATCGAACTCGAGCAGCCGGGCGAAGCCCTCGAAGAGCTGCCAGCGCTGCCCGACCAGGCCGCCGGCGTCGACCACCGCGCCGGTCGAGTCGAGGAACGGCCCCGGCGCCGGGCCCGGGTAGTTGGCGCGGTCGGTGTACTCGATCGCGCGCGCCGCGGCGCCGACCTTGACCTCGTGGTCGATGGCGCCGGTCGCGCCGAACCAGGTCACGCTCCCGCGTAGCTCGTCGCGCCGGGCGTCGCCGTTCTCCTGGTGGAAGTCGCCGCCCAGGCAACCGGGGTTGAAGATGAAGACGTTGAAGTTGTCGGGCGTGATCCCGCCGAGGTCGCCGGCGCAGCTCTCTCCGGCGGCGAAGCCGATCCGCGCGAACGACTCGACCTCGTAGAACGGCACGTCGGCGAGCGGGGTGCGGCGGTAGGTCTGGTCGAACCGCCCGGCGCTGACCTCGGCGAACACGCTGGGCCCGAGGGTGCCGTGGTAGGAGACGCCGTAGGTGTCGGCGCCCTGCTCGCGATCGTCGCCGACGGTGCCGAAGCTGTTGCGCTCGAGGTCGTCCTCGCGATCGGTCGGGTCGCCGAACGCGGAGAGCACGAGTTGGTGGCTCGGGTTGGCCTGCCAGGTCAGCTTGCCGGCATAGAACAGGGTCTCCTCCTGCTCGGTGTTGGCCAGCCCGGTGCGGGTGGTGTACTCGGTCTCCTGGCGGCTCGGGTTGACCGCCACGAAGTACCACAGCTTGTCCGCCGCCAGCGCGCCGCCGAGAGAGGCGCCGAAATCGTACTCGGTGAAACCGAGGTCCTGGCCGAGCTGGCCGGTCGGCTTGGCCTCGGACTGCAGGCCGTCGTCGTGGTAGTAGGCGAACGCGTCGCCCTGGATCTGGTTGCCGCCCGACTTGGTGATCACGTTGAGCACGCCGCCGAGCGCGCCGCCGTACTCGGCCTCGTAGCCGCCGGTCTTGACCTCGACCTCCTTGATGAACTCGAACGGCACCGCGGTGCCGGCGATGCCGAACGCCGGGTCGGTCGAGTCGAGGCCGTCGACGACGTAGCGGTTCTCGGCCACCGAGGCGCCGGCGATCGAGGGGTTGGCGTCGTAGTCGCTGTCCTTGCTCGCGCCGAGCGTCACTCCGGGGGCGGCGAACGCGAGGCCGGCGAACGTGCGCGTGACCGGCAGCTCCTCGAAGAGCTGCTCGCTGAAGTTGGCGCCGGTGGTGGTGGTCGTGACGTCGACCACCGGCGGCGCGCCGGTGATCGTCAGCACGTCCTCGAAGGTCCCGGTCATCGTCAGCTCGAGCCTGACCGTGCGGTCGAGGCCGACCTGGATCCCCTCCTGCTCGAGCGTCGCGTAGCCGTCGAGCACGGCGCGGATCCGGTACTCGCCGGGGGCGAGGCCGAGGAAGCGAAACGCGCCCTCGGCGCCGGTGACCGCGACCTTCTCTCCCTGGAGGCTCGGGCTCGCGATCGTGACCGTGACGCCCGGCAGCGCCGAGCCGTCGCTCGCCAGCACCCGGCCCTCGATGCGGCCGGTGGTCTGGGCGAGCGCCGGCCCGGCGGCGAGCAGGCCGAGGGCGAGCGCCGCGAGCGGAACGAAATGACGGTGCGTGATGCTGCGTGGCATCGGTGCGGACCTCCTGCGCGTCGAAGTCTCGGCGCTCTCTCGGCGCCTTGCGCGACCGGGGGGAGCAACCGGGGTGCCAGAGCGCGACTGAACCGAGTGGGCCGAGATAAGCTCTTGATTCCGATTGACTTGCGAGACGAACCGACGCACCAGTGCGGCGCCTGCCGGAAGCCGGAATCCAGAGCGCCGGACCGCAACCAAGAAGCCGATTGAAGGCAAGGGGTGAAACCAGCCGCGATCCCCGGTCGCGGCGGGCGTGGCACTCCTCTTGCTGCGTTCAGCGGGTTGAACGCAACGAGCGGCGCCCGTTGTCGACCACACACACATCCCACCTGGTGCATGCTGGTGCCTGATGGTGTAGGATGGTCGTATGCCGACCGTCACCAAACCCATCCGCCAGAGCGTGAGCCTGCCACCCCAGATTGCCCGACGAGTAAAGCTGCTCGCGAAGGGCCGGACCGTCAGTTCGAGCCGGGTCATAGTCGACCTGATCGAAGCCGGTTTGGCCGCCGCCGATCGAGAACGGGAACGCTTCTTCGCGCTCGCCGACCGCCTGGCCGAGTCCTCCGACACGGCCGAGCAGCAGCGAATCAAGGCCGAGCTGGCGCGCCTGACCTTCGGCGAATAGTGCCGAAGATCCAGTGGACCGGCCTGCCGCCCGCGCTACGCGACCACCTGTTCGATCGCCTGCGCGAGCGCAAGATCACGACCGAGGACCTTTATCAGTTGAGGCTCTGGCGGGAGACCGAGCCCGAGGCGCCCGAGGGTCTGTGGTACAAGGACTTCGGCTCGTTCAAGATCTGTGGCGAGGGCGAGTATCCGAAGACCTTCCTACTCGCGGGCCAAGCCGCCAAGGGTCGGAAGCTCTAAGCGCGGCGACGCTGGCGTAGCTCCCCCTCGGTGCCACGATGTGGGCCTATCGTCTCACGGCTCTCGGTCTCGCGGCCGTCTTCCTGGCCGGCCCGGCGGAGGATCTCTACTTCGCGACTCTCAGGCCCGGGTGGGGTCGGGCGTGCGGTGAGCTGGTCGAGGCGTCGCGCGTGCCTGTGATCGTCAGGATCTACGGCACCAGGGGCGCCCATCCCGGGTCGAGGCTGGAGCAGCGGTGGACGGCGACGGTCGCCTATCGGGTCGATGAGCGGCTCTACCACCACCGCCGCGAGAATCTGTTCGAGCGACCCGAGGCTTCAGCGGGCTGTGTCTGGGTCTACTACGATCCCGAGGATCCCGGCTCGGCCACCCTCGACGATCCGAAACCTGAGGCGTCGTCCCGGCTTCGCCTCGCGCTCGGCCTGTTGCTGTTCTTACTCGCCTGGGTGCCCCGTCGTTGGTTGAAGCGTAGCAAGCGGCCTAAGTAAGCAAAGAGCACACCGAGGGCGGCCCGGAGGCCGCCCTCGTCATCGAATGTCCGCTGGCGCGTCCGCCGCCTACTCGCCCTCGAGCACCTCCTGCGGCAGCGAGCGGATGTCCTCCTCGCCGACCTCCCAGAACAGCTCCTGCTCCTCCTCGACCTCGGTCGGCAGGTCGACTTCCTCCATGTGGAAGTCGTGGTAGTAGTCCATGCCGGTGCCGGCCGGGATCAGGCGGCCGACGATCACGTTTTCCTTGAGCCCGCGCAGG
>CAZNIX010000100.1:0-4199 GCA_964573125.1 uncultured Thermoanaerobaculia bacterium | reverse complement strand
CTGTCGGTCGACAACGAGGCCTTGGTGATGCCGAGCAGCAGCGGCCGCCCCACCGCCGGACGGCCGCCGGCGGCGATCACGCGGTCGTTCTCCTCGTGGAAGCGGAAGCGATCGACCTGCTCGTCGACCAGGAACTCGGTGTCGCCGACGTCCTCGATCTTCACCGAGCGCATCATCTGGCGGACGATGACCTCGATGTGCTTGTCGTTGATCGCCACGCTCTGCGAGCGGTAGACCTCCTGGATCTTGTCGACCAGGTAGCGCTGCAGCTCCTTCTCGCCGAGCACCTGCAGGATGTCGTGGGGGTTGATCGAGCCGTCGATCAGCGGATCGCCGGCCGCCACCCGCTCGTCCTCCTGGACGTTGACGTGGATCGAGCGCGGGACGCTGTACTCCCGGGTCTCGCCGGTGTCGGACTCGACCACCACCTTGCGCATGCCCTTGACGATGTCGCCCAGGTGGACGATGCCGTCGATCTCGGTGATGATCGCCGGCTCCTTCGGGCTGCGCGCCTCGAACAGCTCGACCACCCGCGGCAGACCGCCGGTGATGTCCTTGGTCTTGGTCGTCTCGCGCGGGATCTTGACCAGGGTGTCGCCCGGGTGCACGGTCTGGCCGTCGGCGACCACCAGGTGCGAGCCCGAGGGGAGCAGATACCGCTTCTCGGCGCCGCCCTTGCCGTGGACGACGATCGCCGGCACTCGCTTCTCGTTGGCCGAGGCCTCGACGATGATCTTCTGCGACAGGCCGGTGACCTTGTCGGTCTCCTCGCGGACATTCTCGCCCTCGACGATGGCCTGGAACTCGACCTTGCCCCCGATCTCGGTCAGGATCGCCGAGGTGAACGGGTCCCAGGTGACGAGGTCGGTGCCCGGCTCGACCTCCTGGCCGTCGCGCACCGCCAGGTGCGAGCCGTAGGTGAGCGCGTAGCGCTCGTGCTCGCGCCCCTTCTCGTCGGTGATCACGAGCTTGCCCTGGCGGTTGACGACCACGAACGCGCCCTTCTTCGACTCCACCGTCGAGACGTTGAGGAACTTCACCCGCCCCGGGTTCTTCGCCGTGTGCTTGGACTCCTCGGAGACCCGGCTCGCGGTGCCGCCGTAGTGGAACGTGCGCATGGTGAGCTGGGTGCCCGGCTCGCCGATCGACTGCGCGGCGATCACGCCCACCGCCTCGCCGATCTCGACCGGCTTGCCCGACGCCAGGTTGCGCCCGTAGCAGGCGGCGCACACCCCGCGCCGGGTCTCGCAGGTCAGGACCGACCGGATCTTGACCCGCTCGATGCCCGCCGACTGGATGGCGTTGGCCAGCTCCTCGGTGATCAGCTCGCCGACCGCGACCAAGAGCTCGCCGGTCATTGGGTCGTAGATCTCGTCCTGGCTGACGCGGCCGACGATGCGGTCGCGCAGCGGCTCGAGGATCTCGCCGCCCTCCATGATCGCCGACACGTAGATGCCGTCGATCGTGCCGCAGTCCACCTCGTTGATGATCACGTCCTGGGCGACGTCGACCAGGCGCCGGGTGAGGTAGCCCGAATCCGCGGTCTTGAGCGCGGTGTCGGCCAGACCCTTGCGCGCGCCGTGGGTCGAGATGAAGTACTGCAGCACGGACAGCCCCTCGCGGAAGTTCGCGGTGATCGGGGTCTCGATCACCTCGCCCGAGGGCTTCGACATCAGTCCGCGCATGCCGGCGAGCTGGCGCACCTGCTCGCGCGAGCCGCGGGCGCCGGAGTCGGCCATGACGTTGATCGGGTTGAACTCCCCGGTCCGCCGCTCGTGCTCGCGCATCTCCTGGAACATCTCCTCGGAGACCCGCTCGGTGGTGCGGTGCCAGATGTCGATGATCTTGTTGTGGCGCTCGCCGTGGGTGATCACGCCCGCCGCGCGCTGGCCTTCGATCTCGATCACCTCGTCGCGGGCGCGGTCGAGCAGCGCCGCCTTGCGGCTCGGGATCACCATGTCGTCGACCCCGAACGAGATCCCCGCCTTGGTCGCGTAGAGGAACGTGATCTCCTTCAGATGGTCGAGCACGGCGACCGTGGCGTCGGTGCCGAGCTTGATGAAGCAGTAGGAGACCAGGTCCTGGAGGCCCCGCTTCTTGAGCAGGCCGTTGATGAACGGGATGTCGTCGGGCAGGTGCTGGTTGAAGATCACGCGGCCGACCGTGGTGTCGATGAGCTGGCGGTCGAGCTCCTCCATCTCGGCGTGCACGATGTCCTGCTGGCTGTACTGGGTGTCGAGGTTGATGTAGGGCCCGCTGTAGCGCACGCGGATCGGGGTCAGGGTCTCGACCTCGCCCGCCTCGAGCGCCATCAGCACCGAGTCGAAATCGGGGAACACGCGGCCCTCGCCCTTGGCCCCGGCCTTGGCCAGAGTCAGGTAGTAGCCGCCGAGCACGAGGTCCTGGCTGGGCACCGCCAGCGGCCGGCCGTGGGCCGGCGACAGGATGTTGTGCGCGGCGAGCATCAGGACCTTGCTCTCGATCTGCGCCTTGGGCGACAGCGGCACGTGGACCGCCATCTGGTCGCCGTCGAAATCGGCGTTGAACGCGGCGCACACCAGCGGGTGGATCTTGATCGCCTTGCCCTCGATCAGGACCGGCTGGAAGGCCTGGATGCCGAGCCGGTGCAGGGTCGGCGCGCGGTTGAGCAGCACCGGGTGGTCCTTGATCACCTCCTCGAGCGCGTCCCACACCTCGTCGACCTCGGCCTCGACCAGCTCCTTGGCCGCCTTGATGGTGCCGACCAGCCCCTTCCCCTCGAGCTTGTTGTAGATGAACGGCTTGAACAGCTCGAGCGCCATCTTCTTGGGCAGGCCGCACTGCTGGAGCGAGAGCTCGGGCCCGACCACGATCACCGAGCGCCCGGAGTAGTCGACGCGCTTGCCGAGCAGGTTCTGGCGGAAGCGCCCCTGCTTGCCCTTGAGCGTGTCCGACAGCGACTTCAGCGGCCGGTTGTTCGAGCCCTTGAGCACGCGGCCGCGGCGGCCGTTGTCGAACAGCGCGTCGACCGCCTCCTGGAGCATGCGCTTCTCGTTGCGCACGATGACCTCGGGCGCGCGCAGCTCGAGCAGCTTCTTCAACCGGTTGTTGCGGTTGATCACCCGCCGGTAGAGATCGTTGAGGTCGCTGGTCGCGAAGCGCCCGCCGTCGAGCGGCACCAGCGGGCGCAGCTCGGGCGGGATCACCGGGATGACGTCGAGGATCATCCACTCCGGCCGGTGGCCGCTCCTGCGGAACGCGTCGACCACCTTCAGCCGCTTGGCCGCCTTGAGCCGCCGGATCTGGCTGGTCTCGGTGCGCATCACGATGCGCAGCTCCTCGGACAGCTCCTCGACGTCGATGCGGCCGAGCAGCTCCTTGATCGCCTCGGCGCCCATGCGGGCGTCGAAGGCGTCGGCGCCGATGCGGTCGCGCAGCTCGCGGAAGCGCTCCTCGGCGAGCAGCTCGCCCTCGGCGAGCTCGGTCTCCCCGGGGTCGATGACCACGTAGCTCTCGAAGTAGAGGACGCGCTCGAGGTCGCGCAGCGAGATGTCGAGCAGGTGACCGATCCGGCTCGGCAGCCCCTTGAAGAACCAGACGTGGGACACCGGGCAGGCGAGCTCGATGTGGCCCATGCGCTCGCGGCGCACGCGCGAGCGGGTGACCTCGACGCCGCACTTGTCGCAGATCACCCCGCGGTGCTTCATGCGCTTGTACTTGCCGCACAGGCACTCCCAGTCGGTGATCGGACCGAAGATCTTGGCGCAGAACAGCCCGTCGCGCTCGGGCTTGAACGTCCGGTAGTTGATGGTCTCCGGCTTGGTCACCTCACCGTAGCTCCACGAGCGGATCTTCTCCGGCGAGGCGATCGAGATCTTGATCGCGTTGAAGTCCTTCAACGACTGGGGCTTGCTGTCATAGCTGCTGAACGGTTGCACGCGTAATCCTCCCGTAACCCCTGTCTTGTCTTAGACCTTGAGCAGCTCGACGTCGAGACACAGGCTCTGGAGCTCGCGCACCAGCACGTTGAACGACTCCGGCAGGCCCGGGTCCTCCGGGACGTCGCCCTTGACGATCGCCTCGTAGACCTTGCTCCGGCCCTCGACGTCGTCGCTCTTGACCGTCAGCAGCTCCTGGAGCGTGTAGGCGGCGCCGTAGGCTTCGAGCGCCCACACTTCCATCTCGCCGAAGCGCTGGCCGCCGAACTGCGCCTTGCCGCC
>CAZNIX010000099.1:0-12135 GCA_964573125.1 uncultured Thermoanaerobaculia bacterium | reverse complement strand
CCCCGCCAGCCCGAGCGCCAGCGCCGCCGCCAGCGACACCGCGACCGCCCGCCCCGCCCGCCGCCGCGGCTCGTACGCCGTGGCCTTGGGCACCAGCACGCCGCGCTGGGCGGCGTCGCGCTGCGCGGCCTCCAGGCGCGCCTTCTTGAGCGCCTCGTTGATCAGGCTCACCGCGCCCGCCCCTCCAGCTCTCTCACGGCGCGGCGCACGTGGTGGGCGCGCAGGTGGTCGTCGCCGGCGACCCAGCCGGCGAGGAGCGTCTTGTCGGCGACGGCGTTGATCAGCCGCGGCACGCCGCCGGCATAGCGGTGGATTCCCGCGAGCGCCCAGCGGGTGAAGGTCGGCCGGGAGTTGGCGCCGGCGACGAGCAGGCGATAGCGGAGGTAGCGCTCGGTCTCCTCGCGCGACAGCGGTCCGAGGTGGTAGCGGACGGTGATCCGCTGGCGGAGCTGGCGCAGCCGGCGCTGGTCGAGCAGGGCGCGCAACTCGGGCTGGCCGATGAGCACGATCTGGAGGAGCTTGCGCTGGTCGGTCTCGAGGTTCGAGAGCAGGCGCACGTGCTCGAGCAGCTCGGGCGAGAGGTCCTGCGCCTCGTCGATGATCAGCACCACGTCGCGCCCGGCCGCGACCTGCTCGAGCAGGAAGGCGTCGAGCGCCGCGAGGCAGCCCGCGCGGTCGCGGCGGGCCTCGATCCCCAGCTCGGAGAGGATCGCGCGCAGGAGCTGGGGGGCGGTGAGCACCGGGTTCAAGATCAGCGCGGTCTTGACCTCCGGCCCCAGCTCCTCGAGGAGCGCGCGGCAGAGCGTGGTCTTGCCGGCGCCGACCTCGCCGGTGAGCTGGATGAACCCCTTGCGCTCGCGGATCCCGTAGAGCAGGTGGTTGAACGCCTCCTGGTGGCGGGCGCTGAAGAACAGGAAGCGCGGGTCCGGGGTGATGTTGAAGGGCGCTTCGGAAAAGCCGTAGAAGTCGTTGTACATCGCGGACGGCCGGCCGGCCGGGAAGGAGGGCGCGCGGCGGTCACTCTAGCACGCCGCGCGTCCGCCGCCGTCTTCTTGCTAGGTCGGTCCGTCCGCCGGGTCGCGCCCCTGCCAGAGGTGGCGGCGGCGGTGGATGCGGTCCCAGAGCCGGCGGTAGCCGTCGGGCGCGGGCTCGCCGTAGTGGAAGTCGACCGCCTCCCAGATCCGCAGCTCGAGCGCGATGTGGGGGACGATGCGGCGGCCGCTGGCGAACGCGAGCGCGTCGCGGGCGGCGAGGTCGTGCGGGTCGCGCATCGCCACCGCCAGGCCGGCGGGGGTCTCCGCGAAGGGGAGCGCGACCAGCCGGCTCGCGAGCTGCGCCGGCACGCGCGCGAGCACCTCCCGCGGGGCGTTGCGCAGCTCCTCCCGGGAGGCCGCCGGCACCCCCTGCTGGCGCGCCAGCTCGGCGAGCACCTTGGCCTCGTCGACGCCGGGCTCCTCGAGCAGGCAGGTGCCGAAGCGGGCGCCGCCGTCGCGCTGGCGGTCGAGCGCGTGGAAGAGCTGGTGGGGGAGCAGCGCCCGGCGCTCGACGAGCAGCTCGCCGAGGCGCGGGCGGTCGGGGTTCGGGGTCATGTCGTTCGTCTCCCGGGGTCGAACCATGCGGACTATACGAAAACCTCGGGCGCGCCTGCCTCGAATCCGTAGACGGCGGCGGCCGCGGATGACTCTCACCCCCGTCGCGGGCCGGCCCGGCCGGGTGATATCGTCCCGCGCCGATCCGGCGCGGTCGGTCCGGCGGCGGAGGGCGGCGATGCGCGGCAGCCACGAGATGATCCCCAGCCAGGCGATGGGGCGGCGGATGCACCTCTGGCGCTACGGCCACTGGGGCAAGCCGCTGCTCGCCTTCCCGTCGGCGGCGGGGATGGCCCACGAGTGGGAGGCGCAGGGGATGGTCGAGGCGCTCGGCGACCTGCTCGCCGGCGGCCGGCTCAAGCTCTACTGCACCGAGAGCAACGTCGCCGAGGCGTTCACCCGCCGCGAGGGACACCCGGCGTGGCGCATCCAGCGCCACCTCGCGTTCGAGCGCTACGTGATGAGCGAGCTGGTGCCGTGGATCCGCGCCGACTGCCGCGCGCCCGAGATCCGGCTCGCCACCGCCGGCTGCAGCCTGGGCGCCTACTACGCCGCCACCTTCGCGCTCAAGCACCCCGAGGTCTTCGACTACGCGCTGTGCATGAGCGGGCGCTACCAGATCCGCCACTTCACCGACGGCTTCGACTCGCCCGAGGTCTACTTCAACAACCCGCTCGCGTTCGTCCCCAACCTCGACGGCGCCGACCTCGAGCGCGTGCGCCGCGGCACCCGGCTCGCGCTGGTCTGCGGCCAGGGGCCGTGGGAGGAGGGGTGCATCGAGGAGACCCACGCGCTCGGCGACTTGCTGGCGGCGAAGGGCGTCCCCTGCGTCAAGGACATCTGGGGCCACGACGTCGAGCACGGCTGGGGCTGGTGGCGGCGCCAGGCGCGCTACCACCTGGTGCAGGCGTTCGGGCGCGGGTAGGCGATCCGAGCCGGCCGACGGCTTCGAGGTCCTCGGCGCCGCGGGTGCGGTCCCGAGAGTCCGCCGGCGGTTGGCGGATCGCAGGCCGCGCATTATAGAATCAGTTGCATGACGGAGCGCAGACGCCACCCGCGTGTCGAGTCGCTGAACCTGGTCTCGGTCGGCAAGGTCCAGGAGAGCCTGGTCGGGGTCGCGCGCACCCTGGTGGTGAGCGAGGGCGGGGCGCTGCTCGAGATGGCCGAGCCCTACCCGATCCACACCGTGTTCAAGCTCGAGCTCGCGCTCGAGGGCGAGCTGCTGCCGGTCCACGCCGAGGTGCGCGACATCGCCGCCGGCGACGACGGGCTCTACCGGGTCGGCGTCCGCTTCACCGACCTCGCGCCCGAGGACCGGGAGCGCCTCGAGCGGTACATCGCCGAGCGGCGGTCGGACGACGAGGGCGCCTGAGCCCACGCAGAACCTCACTCCCCTCGGCCGCGTACCTAGACCGAACCGCCGACCGCCCGCAGCGGGTGGGGGAGGAGCGCCCGTGCCCTCGCGAACCGCCACGTCCCGCTTCGCCGCTTTCGCCCTCGCCCTCGCCCTGCCGGCCGCCGCCCTCGCCGCCCCGCGGCTGGGCGACGACGTGGTGCCGGTGGCGCAGCGGATCGACCTCGAGGTCGACCCCGCGCGCACCGACTTCCGGGGCTCGGTGGCGATCGACCTCGAGGTGCGCCGGCCGGCCGCGGCCGTCCGCTTCCACGCCCAGGACCTCCGGCTCGAGCGCGTCGAGCTGACCGGCGGCGGCGGGGGCGAGCGGTGGGCGCTCGCGCCGGCGGTGGGGGAGCGCGGGCTGGTCACCGCCGCCGCGCCTCGCCCGCTGGCGCCGGGGCGCTACACCCTCGAGATCGACTTCGCGGGGGCGTTCAACCCGCAAGCGGTCGGGCTCTACCGCGTCGAGCAGGCCGGCCACGCCTACGCGTTCACCCAGTTCCAGGCGGTCGACGCCCGCCGCGCCTTCCCGTGCTGGGACGAGCCGGCCTTCAAGCTCCCCTACACCCTGCGCCTGCGGGTGCCCGCCGGGCTGGTCGCGGTCGCCAACACGCCGGTCGCGGCCGACGTCGTTGCCGACGGCTGGCGGACGGTCGAGTTCGCGCCCACGCCGCCGCTGCCGAGCTACCTGCTCGCGCTCGCCGTCGGCGCCTTCGAGCGCGCCGAGATCGCGGGCCTGTCGGTGCCGGGGGCGATCTACGCGCCGGCCGGGCAGGGCGGGCTGACCGCGACCGCGGCGGCGATGACGCCGCCGATCCTCGCCGCCCTCGAGCGCTACTTCGGCCGCCCCTACCCGTTCGCCAAGCTCGACCTCATCGCGGTGCCGGAGTTCTGGCCGGGGGCGATGGAGAACGCCGGCGCGATCACGTTCGCCGACCGCATCCTGCTCGTCGACCCGCGGGCGGTCACCGCCGGCCAGCGCCAGACCCTCGCCCGCTTCCTCGCCCACGAGCTGGCCCACATGTGGTTCGGCGACCTGGTCACGATGGCGTGGTGGGACGACCTCTGGCTCAACGAGTCGTTCGCCGACTGGCTGGCGACCAAGATCGTCGACGAGGTCCACCCCGAGCTGGGCTACGGGCTCTCGGCGCTGGGCGGGATCCAGGGCATCATGACCACCGACGCCCGCCCGAGCACGCCGCCGATCCGCAAGCCGGTGACCGACGTCTCCGAGGCGATGGAGGGGCTCGGCGTCGCCTACGCCAAGGGGCGGGCGGTGCTCGCCATGGTCGAGGCCTGGGTCGGGCCGGAGGCCTTCCGCCGCGGCGTGCTCGCCCACCTCGCCGCCCACGAGTGGGGCAACGCCGCCGCCGCCGACCTCTGGCGGGCGCTGGCCGAAGCCTCGGGCGCCGACGTCGCCGGCGCGCTCGAGAGCTTCGTCGCCCAGCCGGGCCTCCCCCTGATCGAGGTCGAGGTCGGCGCCGGCGGCAAGACCCTGCACCTCCGCCAGCGCCGCTTCCTCAACGCCGGGACCGAGGCGCCGGCGCAGCGCTGGAAGGTGCCGGTGGCGCTCGCCGTCGGCACCGCGCGCGGGCGCGAGGACCGCTGGCTCTTGCTCACCGGGGCGGAGGCGACGCTCGCCCTCGACTCCCCGATCGAGTGGGTGCTCCCCAACGCCGGCGCCCGCGGCTACTACCGCTGGCGGCTGCCGGCGCCGCGCCTGGTCGGCCTCGCCCGCGACGCCGCCGGTGCGCTCACGCCGGCCGAGCGCATCGGGCTCCTGGGCAACACCGCCGCCCTGCTCGACTCCGGCGCGCTCGCCGGCGACGCCTACCTCGAGACCCTGCACGCGTTCGCTGCCGATCCCGATCCCGCGGTGGTCGCCGCGGTCGTCGACGGCCTGGGCAAGGTCGAGCAGGCGTTCGTGCCCGAGCCGCTCGCCGGCGCGTTCGCCGGCTACGTGCGCGCGACCCTCGGCCCGGCGCTCGAGCGCTTCGGCGCCGGGCGCTCGGCGGGGGAGCCCGAGACGGTGTCGCTGCTGCGCCCGCGCCTGCTCGCCTGGCTCGGTGACGAAGGGCGGGACGCCGAGGTGCGGCGCCGGGCGGTGGGTTGGGCGCGCGGCTACCTCGAGGATCCCGGGGCGCTCGACCCGACGCTGGCCGGGATGGCGCTCCACCTCGCGGCCCGCGACGGCGACCGCGAGCTGTTCGAGAGCTACCGCCGGCGCTTCGAATCCAGCCCGCCGGCGGAGCGCGCCCGCTTCCTCGGCGCCCTCGGCGCGTTCGACGACCCGGAGCTCCAGGCCGCGGCGCTCGACTACGCCCGCACCGGGCCGCTCCGCGCCAACGAGCTGTTCAACATCGCGGGCTCGATCGCCGACAGCGAGGCCGGCCGGGAGCGGGTCTACGCCTGGACCGTCGCCCACTACGCCGAGCTGACCGGCCGCATCCCGCCCGACTTCGTCGCCTTCATGCCGTTCATCGCCGCCGGCTGCTCGGAGGACCGCCTGGCCCGCGCCGAGGCCTTCTTCGCCCGCACCGAGCACCGCGTCGAGGGCACCGAGCGCCAGCTCGCCCGGGTCGCCGAGCAGGTGCGCGACTGCGCCGCCCTCCGGCTCCGCGAGGGCCCGGCGGTGGCCGCCTACCTCGAGCGCTTCGCGGCGGGCGAAGGCTGAGGTCGACCGGCGGGCGACCCTCGACGGCGCGGGAATCGAGCCTCGGGGCCGGGCTCCACGTCGCGACCCGGACTCGGGGGCGTGTAGGGGAAACACCGACACCAAGTCGAGCAAGAGACCGCTTCCGGGCCGGCTCTCCGTGGGCCTATCTTGGGCCCCGAGGAGCGTGCACGCATGAACCCGGTCGAGCCATCGAACCCGTCGACGCCGCGCGAGCCCTTCGCGGACGACCCGGCGCGGTTTCTCGAATGGGCGGCGCGCGCCGTCGGCCACGATCTGTCCAACCAAGTCCTGGCCATCCAGTGGTGTGGAACGCTGCTCGACGACGCCGGCTGCGAGCCGTCCGAGGTCCGCGAACTGGCCCGGGAGATCTCCTGCGCGGTCGGGCGGGCGCACGGGAGCCTGGCGTTCCTCTCGACGCTGATCGACCGGGCTCCGCGGCCGATCGAGGTTCGCGAGCTGATCGAGCACTCGTCGAGCCTGATCCGCCAGGCGCTCGGGTCGAGCGTCGGCGTCGAGCTGGACGCCGAGCGCTGCGAGCGCCGTCTGCTCGGGGTCGACGCGCGAGGTTTCGTCGAGGTCCTGACCATGCTGGCGGTGCGGTTGGCGAAGGGAGGCCCGGGCGGGGTGTTGAGGATCGAGGCGCAGACGCGCCCCGTCGCGGCGGACGATTCGGAGCCGCCGAGGCTGATGGTCTCCCTGCGCTCTCCGACCGGAGCCGATGACGGGCCGGAGGACCGGATGGGCGCGGTGGAGCCGTGTCCCGGGGCCTTGGCCGACCCCGGGCTGGCACCGATCGCCGCGTACCTCGAGCACCGGCTGAACGGACGGATGGTCTGGGAGGTCTCGGGCCGTTCTCCCGCGTGCGAGCTCCGCGTCGTCGTCGCGACCGCGGAGATGACCCCACCGGCGCCCGCCGAGACCGCGCGCAGGGCCCGGTCGGTGGCCTGAGGCCGGCGCGGCCGCCCGGCTCCGAGCGGCGCGGGAAGCCGCCGGACAGGCGCCGGAGGAGGATCGACAGATGCAGGTCGTTCAGGAGCTTTGGACCGAGAACGGCGGTTGGATCAGCCGCTCGAACAACGGGCTCGAAGAGCCGGCGGATCTGGTGCTGGTGTTCGGCGCCCCCGACCTGCTCGAGCGGGAGGAGCCGCTGAGCCAGATCCGCCGGCGCCATCGCGAGGCCGTCGTCTGCGCGGTGTCGACCGCCGGCGAGATCTCCAACGCCGGGGTCGAGGACGCGGCGGTGGTCGCCACCGCGGTGCGCTTCGAGAAGACCGCGGTGCGGGCGAGGGAGATCCGGCTGAAGGACTTCGCCGGGAGCTTCCAGGCCGGGTACTCGCTGGCGGCCAAGCTGCCGCAGGAGGGGCTCGCCCATGTCCTGGTCTTCTCCGACGGACTGTCGGTCAACGGCACGCAGCTCGTCGCCGGACTCAGGGAGCGCCTCCCCCCGGGGATCGCGGTCACCGGCGGCCTCGCGGCAGACGGCGACCGTTTCGTCCGCACCCTGGTGGGTCTCGACGGACCGCCCGAGCCCGGCACGGTGGTCGCCATCGCGCTCTACGGCGGGCAGCTCGCGGTCGGCTTCGGCTCGGTCGGTGGCTGGGACCCGTTCGGGCCGGAACGGCGCGTGACCCGCGCGCGCGACAACGTCCTCTTCGAGCTCGACGGCGCCTCGGCCCTGGGCATCTACCGGCGCTACCTCGGCGACCACGCCCGCCACCTGCCCGCCAGCGGCCTGCTCTTCCCGCTCTCGATCCGCGAGTCGCGGGAGGCGGCGCCGGTGGTCCGCACCATCCTCTCGGTCGACGACCAGGCGGAGAGCATGACCTTCGCCGGCGACATCCCGGTCGGCAGCTACGCGCGGCTGATGAAGGCCAACTTCGACCGCCTCATCGACGGCGCGGCCTCCGCCGCCGAGGCGAGCTGCCGGCGGATCGGCTCGTTCCGTCCCGATCTCGCCCTGCTCATCAGTTGCGTCGGCCGCAAGCTCGTCCTCAAGCAGCGGGTGGACGAGGAGGTGGAGGGCGTGCGCGCGACCCTCGGCGACGGTCCGCTGCTCGCCGGCTTCTACTCCTACGGCGAGATCTCGCCGCTGGTCGAGGGGCAAGGCTGCCAGCTCCACAACCAGACGATGACCGTCACCCTGCTCGCCGAGGCCTAGCGATGCACCGCTTGCTGGAGCGCCAGATCCGCCGGACCGTGGGAGCCACGGACGGGATTCCGGAGTCGGTGGCCGCGCTGCTCGCCGCGGTCGACGAGGCCTATCGCCAGGCGGACGAGGACCGGCTCCTGCTCGAGCGCTCGCTCGACCTCACCTCCGAGGAGCTGCTCGAGCGCAACGAGCAGCTCCGCCGGGACAACCAGGCGCTGGCCGCGGGCAAGCGCGAGAAAGAGCAGGCGGTGTCGCTGCTCCAGGCGACCCTCGAATCGACCGCCGACGGCATCCTGGTGGTCGACCGCAGCGGCAAGATCGTCAGCTACAACCGCCGCTTCGCCGAGATGTGGGCGATCCCCGACGAGATCCTCGAAGCGCGCGACGACGGCCGGGCGATCGAGTACGTGTGCGATCAGCTCGCCGACCCCGAGTCGTTCGTCGCCGGCATCGAGGCGCTGTATGGCCAGCCGGAGAAGGAGAGCTACGACTACCTGCAGTTCAAGGACGGCAAGATCTTCGAGCGCTACTCCCGCCCGCAGCGGGTCGACGAGCGCTGCGTCGGACGGGTCTGGAGCTTCCGCGACGTCACCGAGCATCGGCGGCTGGAGCAGCAGCTCCGGCTGTCCCAGCGGCTGGAGGCGGTCGGCCGGCTCGCGGGCGGCGTCGCCCACGACTTCAACAACCTCCTGACCGCGATCCTCGGCTCCTCGGCGCTGATCCACGACCGCCTCGACGCCACCGATCCGCTGCGCATCGAGACCGCCGAGATCACTCGCGCCGGCGCGCGCGCCGCCGAGCTGACCCGCCAGATGCTCGCGTTCAGCAGAAAGCAGGTGCTCGACCGGCGGCCGCTGCGGCTCAACGCGGTGGTCGGTGAGATGGAGCGGATGATGCGGCGTCTGATCGGCGAGCACATCGAGCTGATCGCCCGGCCTGCCCCCGACCTCGGGATCGTCGAGGCCGACCCGACGCAGATCGAGCAGGTGGTGACCAACCTCGTGGTCAATGCCCGAGACGCCCTGCCCGCGGGCGGGACGATCACGATCGAGACTCGCAACGTCGTGGTCGACGCCTGCTATCGCCGCCGGCGGCCGGGCGTTCCCGAGGGCTCCTACGTCATGCTCGCGGTCTCCGATGACGGCGAGGGGATCGACCCCGAGCTGCAGGAGCGGATCTTCGAGCCCTTCTTCACCACCAAGGAGCCGGGCCAGGGCACCGGCCTCGGTCTGGCGGTGGTCTACGGCATCGTCAAGCAGAGCGGCGGCTTCATCTGGGTCTACTCGGAGCGCGGGCTGGGCACGACGTTCAAGGTCTATCTGCCGCGCGCCCTCGCGGCCGAGGTCCCGGCCGCGGCCGACCACGCCGCCGCCGCGGCGACCGATCTCTCGGGCAGCGAGTCGATCCTCCTGGTCGAGGACGAGCCGTTGGTGCGCCGTCTCGCGGCCCGGATCCTCCGAGGCCGCGGCTACCGGGTGCTCGAGGCGCCCGGTCCGGCCCAGGCGCTGGAGGGGGTCTTGGCCGAACCGGAGCCGATCGACCTGCTGCTCACCGATGTCGTGATGCCGGGCATGAGCGGCCACGAGCTGGCGCGCCGGGTGCGGCGGGTTCGACCATCGATCCGGGTGATCTACATGTCCGGCTACAGCGAGAGCCTGGTCCAGGCCCAGGGCCTCGGGAGCCCCGACGACTCGGTCTTCGTGTCCAAGCCGTTCTCCACCGTCGCCTTGCTGGAATGCGTCCGGTCGGCGCTGGCGGCGGCGACGCCGCCGCCGCGACCGGCCGAGGAACCCGAACATGCACGCGCTGCCGAACTCGCCTGATCCGGCGGCCCCGGCGTGGCGTCCGCGGCCGGTCGAGAGTCCGCCGCCCGGGCACGACCCCCGAGCCACGGATCCCCGAGCGTCGTTCGTCGCGCCGCCGGCGGTCGAACGTCCTCCGGTCGCGCTGGTTGTCGACGACGATCCCCCCGTGCGCAACCTGATCCGGCGGCTGCTCGAGCGGCGCGGACTGCGCTGCCTGCTCGCCGCGACCTACGGCGAGGCCCTGGCGCTGATCCGCGGTGGGCCGGACCTCGACCTCGCGCTGCTCGACTACTGCATCCCCGGCGGCACCGGGTTCGAGCTGCTGCCCGAGATCCGCCGGCTCGAGCGGTGGGTCGAGGTGGTGATGATCTCCGGCCAGCAAGACGTGGAGGTCGTGCGCCAGTGCCTGCGGGAGGGAGCGTTCGACTATCTGGTCAAGCCGTTCCCGGCCGACGCGCTCTACGAGGCGGTCGACCGCGCGCTCGAGCGGCGTCGCCTCATCGCGGCCGACCAGGGTTACCGCGGCTGGCTCGAGCACCGCGTCGCCCAGCAGACGGAGCAGCTCCGGGCGGCGCGCGACGTGGCGCTGCTCACGCTCGCCGAGCTGGCGGAGGCGCGCGACCCCGAGACCGGCCGCCACCTGGAGCGGATCGCGAAGTTCTGCCGGCGGCTCTGCGCCCGGCTCCAGGACGGCCCCTACGGCGAGCGGCTCGATGTCGAATCGGTCGACCACATCTGCCGCTCGAGCGCGCTCCACGACATCGGCAAGGTCGCGATCCCCGATGCGATCCTGCTCAAGCCGGGTCCGCTGACGCCCGCTGAGCTGGCGGTGATGCGGACCCACGCGACGATCGGCGGCGACATCCTCAAGCGGGTCCGCGACGTCGCGGGCGATGGCGAGTTCCTCGAGACCGGGATGGAGATCGCCTACCAGCACCATGAGCGATGGGACGGCGGCGGCTACCCCGCGGGACTGGCCGGCGAGGCGATCGCCCTGCCGGCGCGGATCATCGCCATCGTCGACGCCTACGACGCCCTCACCTCCCGCCGCCCCTACCAGGCGCCGGTGGAGCACGAGCGCGCGGTGGCGCTGCTCGCGGTCGACGGCGGCCGCCACTTCGACCCCGTGATCACCGACTCCTTCGTCGCCGACCACGGTGCGTTCGACCTCATCCGGCGGCGGCTCGCGGACTGAAGCGGCCGGAGCGCACCGGTGGGTGGCCGCCTGATGACGGCGGTAGAGGCGAGTCTGTGCAATACTATTCGAGTCGTGAATAGAATCGCGTCGGCGCCCGAAGAGTTTCGCCCACGCTGGCTCACGCCGCATCTGCGGCGGGCCGTCGTGGACCACCCCGTCGTCGTCCTCACCGGCGCCCGTCAGGTGGGCAAGAGCACCCTCCTGCGCCACGAAGAGCCCTTTCGAAGCTGGCGGTATCACACCCTCGACGACCTCGATGCGCTGGCCCAGGTCGCGACCGCACCCGAGGCCCTCTGGGCCGGCGCGGACCGGATCCTCCTCGACGGGGTCCAGAAGGCCCCGGCTCTGCTCTCGGCGGTCAAGCGCGCCGTCGATCGCGACCGCGGTCTCCGGTTCGTCCTCTCGGGATCGGCCAACCTCCTGCTCATGCGCCAGGTGAGCGAGAGTCTGGCCGGCAGGGCCGTCTACTTCGTACTCGATCCTCGCCCTGCGCAGCGGCCGGCTCCTCAATCAGTCCGAGCTCGGGCCCCAGGACCGCCTCTTCGGCTGGTGCACCCGCGCCGGCCGCGAGGTCGACTTCGTCGTCGAACACGGCCAGCGTCTCCTGGCCGTCGAGGTCAAGCTGGCGGCGGAAGCCGGGTACCGGATGGCGGCCGGGCTGGAGGCATTCCTGACCGACCACCCCACAGCGGCCGGCGGCCTCCTGCTCTATGGCGGCGGCAAGATCGTGCGCCTGGGGGAGCGCGTGGTCGGCGTGCCGTGGTGGCTGATGGGAGGGGGCGAGCCACCGAAGGCCGCACCGCCACCGAAGTCGACGATGGATGAGGCGCGGAGTGGCGGAGGGGGCGAGAGTCGAACTCGCGCGCCGCGGACGGCGGCCTCCCGGTAGCAGCGGGGCACCTTGCCGGCTCGGTCACCCCTCCGCGTGGTGGTGCGCCAAACTGGCCTGAGTTGGAACCTCCTCGGCGGTGTACTGGCCGAGGTCGGCGCCATCCGGCGGGCTCACGCCACCTGTTGATCCGGTGCCACTCGGCGGCAGCGGCGGAGCAGGCCCGGCTGGACCTGGGCCTTGAGGTTCTGGTCCGCTAGAGACCTCCCGGGCCGGGATCGCTTAGACTTGCAGAGACGGGCGATGCCTGGGGGGCAGGCGGGGTGAGAGGGCAACACCGAGGGCACCAGAGGGAGAACCCATGGCCACGGCAGCGGCAGTCGAGATCGGTTCCCTGATCGAGATCGACCCCGAGATCCGCGCCGGCCGGCCCTGCCTGGCCGGGACCGGCGTCAGCGTCCATCGGGTCGTCGGCTGGTACAAGCTCGGCCT
>CAZNIX010000098.1:0-12241 GCA_964573125.1 uncultured Thermoanaerobaculia bacterium | reverse complement strand
GGCGGCGCAGGCGGCGACGAGGGCGGCGGCGGCCGGCGGCGGCGGCGCGGGGCGCCCGGCGAGCCGGCCGTGGAGGCGCGCGGGAGTCGGGTACAAGACGGCGGCCATGGCGATCTCCGCGGTCGAACCGGCGTGCGGATCGGCACTTTAGCAGTGCGCACGGCCGGCGAAACGGTGGCAGCGGCGCGGCGCCGCGGCGACCGACCCCGGCCTGGGGGAATAGGCCGGCTCCGCGTCCGGGTTGGCCCGTTTGTGGGCCGGCGCCGAGAGGGCCGAGCGGCCTCGTCCCTCGCCGGCCCGAACCCGCCGGCCCGGAAGCGCGTACACCCTGGGTGACGACGGTGGCCGGCGCAGCCGCGCCGGCCCGGGGAGACTCTCCGTAATGGAACTTCGACGCGACGACGAACCGATCCGCCCGTTCGCTCCCGGGAGCCAGCGCCGTTTGCTCACGCTCGCCGGCGGCTACGATCCCGACCGCCTCGAGTACGAGGCCGCCCGCGACCGCGCCGACCGCCGGCGCCTGATCCGCTTCGTGCTCGCCGCGGCGGTCGTGCACCTGGCGCTGCTCGCCCTCCGCCTGCCCGACCTCGGCTCCCGGCCGCTCGAGCCGGCGGCCGCGCCCCAGGTGTTCGTGGTCCGCCAAGTGCGCTTCCAGCCGCCGCCGCCGGCGGCGCAACGCGAGATCCCCAAGCCCAAGGTCAAGCGCATCCCGGTCCCGGACCCGACGCCCGACGACCCGGAGCCGATCCGGGTCGCGGAGGAGCTGCCGCTCGATTTCGACCTGCCGCCGGCCGACGTGGTGTTCGCCGGCATCCCCGACGGGCCTCCCGGGCCGGCGCGGCCGGCGGGCATCCTCGAGGTCGGCGGCGAGGTCACGGCGCCGGTCAAGCTCCACGCCCCGAAGCCGATCTACACCGAGGAGGCGCGGGCGGCGCGGGTGCAGGGGGTGGTGATCGTGCGCCTGATCGTCGACGTCGACGGCTCGGTGCGCGACGTCCAGGTGCTCAAGGGGCTGCCCTTGGGGATGACCGAGCGCACGGTCGAAACCGTGCGCGAGTGGCGGTTCCAGCCGGCCCTGCGCAACGGCGTGCCGGTGCCGGTCTTCTTCAACATCACGGTCAGCTTCACGGTGCAGTAGTTCTCGAGGGAGGCGCGCGTCGTCCTGCTGCGACCGCTGTCCGCACGGGGTGGGTGGCGCGCCGGTGGGGCCGGGCCTGGTAGCATTCTCGCCATGACGGACGGGCGGAGCGGCAGGCGGAAGCCGGCGTGGCGGCGCGCCGGCGCGGCGCGCCGGAAGAGCAGCCGCCGCCGGCGGCCGCACCGCGCGCTGTGGGCGCTGCTCGCGCTCTCGGCGCTGGCGGCGATCGCGACCATCCTCTCCAGCCGCCGCATCCACCCGATGGACGACGAGGAGTGGGACGACCTGCTCGACCAGGGCGCCGCCGGCCGCGGGCCGTTCCCCTCGGTGCGGGTGCGAATCGCCGGCCCGGCCGGCGAGCTGGCGGTCGACGACGGCGGCTCGGGCGGGCTGCCGGTGGTGTTCGTCCACGCCCTCGGCGGCGCGGCCGAGCAGTGGCGGGCGCAGCTCGAGCACCTGCGCCCCGAGCGCCGCGCCCTCGCCATCGAGCTGCGCGGCCACGGCGGCTCGGATCCGGCGGCCGGCGGCGACTACGGGATCGCCGCGTTCGCCGACGACGTCGAGGCGGTCGCCGACGACCTCGGGCTGGAGTCGTTCGTCCTCGCCGGCCACAGCCTGGGCGCCGCGGTGGCGGTCGAGGTCGCCGCCCGCCATCCCGGCCGCGTCGCGGCGCTGCTCCTGGTCGACCCGAGCGGCGATCAGACCCGCGCGCCGCGCGCCGAGGCCGAGACCTTCCTGCGCACCCTGCGCGAGGACCCCCAGACCGAGTTCGGCTTCTACTTCAAGCAGCTCCTCCTCGGCGCCGCCCCCGAGGTCGCCGACCGCGTCCTCGCCGACCTCGCCCGCGTGGAGCCGCCGGCGCTCCTCGCCGCCGTCGAGTCCGGCGCCGCCTACAGCCCGACCGAGGCGCTCGCCAGCTACCCCGGCCCCAAGCTGGCGCTCATCACCGACCTCAACAGCCTCCCCACCAGCCTCCATCGCCTGGTCCCCGACCTCCCTGCCCTCCCCTTCCCCGGCACCAGCCACTGGTTGATGCTCGACCGGCCGGACGAGTTCAACCGGGCGATGGAGGAGTTCCTCGCTCGGATCGAGGCGCCGGTCGAGGCCGCCGGCTGATTCGTAATGAGTCGGTCGGAGGACTCAGATCCATCACCTCTTCCTGCATAAGGTAAACCAAATGAAACAGTTAGGGGGTTCAGCTCGTCGTGGCAGAGACCTTGAACTCAGGGTTGAGGGTCAAGAGAGGGTCAGACGCGGCTGGCACGTGGTGGAACTCGGCGCAACAGTCGGCACCGGGTGGTCGCGAGTGGGTGGGAGAGATAGACAGACTGGGCGGCCGCCCGAAGACGCCCTCACCTTCCGAGCTTCAGGGCATCAATTCGCCGTTAATGGTCGTGTGCGAGCGACACTATCCTTGGTGACGTATCTTCGCCGCCATGCCGACGGGATAAGCCCGCCTATGGCCAGACCGATAGCGCAATTGTAGATCATGACGGTTGCTTCCACTGGCCGATCAAGAATCAGCATAGCTCGATCAGCGTACGGAGCGCGTGGAAGAACTCGGCAGGCCAGTCCTGCTCAAGGCGCTCCCATGAGGGCTTCGGCTTCAGCTTCCCAGGGGTCGTTCATGGTGTGTAATCTAATTCTAATGCTGCCCGACTCAAGCCGCGGGCGGAAGTCCTACCGCTGGCACGCCATGGCTAACGGCATCACATCCAGACCGAGCTGTGGCCTCCTGTCTGATGCCGGCGCAGCGCAGCGTCCCCGTGACTACACGCTGCGCCGCTTCGGGATAGTCCTTACCACCTGACCAAGTCCGCCATCTGCCGCAGGCGGCGCGTCATCCAACTGCGTTCGACCGTCGCGATTCGCGACCTGGTCATCCGCGCTTTGCGCCCTCATGCAGGCCGAGGGAACTCGTAGACGGCTGACCAAGGCTATCGTCGACGGCCTGCTCAAGGACGCGGGTGACGACGAGAAGAACACCCAAAGAAGCTGCCCCGGAAGCTCCCCGCGGGCCGCGAGTCGCTCAAACGCGCGGCCGACGCCGAGAGGGTCGACAAGCGTACTCGATACGCCAACGGAAGCACACAGCCCCCAAGCGCGAACGCGTTGGTGCTCGGACAGGATGCAGCTACCTGGCGATCAGAGAAATCCGCCAGTGTAACAACAGCGTTGTGCGCTCGCGTTGAGTATATGGCTTCGTCGCATCCGCCGCCTACCATCAGCAGGGCCTAAAGGTTTCGGTTCACCAATACCGTGTCAATACATAAGTATAAAAATCCGCCCCTGCCTCAAAACCTGGTCGCAGATCGCTCCACATGCCACTTTGGCAAAGTCCCACCCTCTCAAAAATGTCTACTAGCTCGCCGGTACCAAATGGATACATAGGCAGTTCTCCGACGACCGCACCACTACGGTTGTCAAAGTAGGTAAACTCCACGTGTTGCGGCGAGATCGCGGTCGGTCGCCCACTAATCGCACTCCCACAATAGAGAACATTTCCTCCGTACCTAAACCTGCCTTCAAGAATATCCGTCCGCTGGTCTGTTATATAGCGAAAGTTTCTCTCATCTACAACAAGTCGGCCGCCCCGTACGAGAAGGTCAGCGAACTGCTGGGCAGCGGCCCTACGCTCCTCCGCCCCCATAAGAAGGCAAAACGAGTTACCCACTAGATATACAAGATCGAAGGCGCGGGTAGGCAGGCTCAAGTTCAGCTGCAACCAGTCTAGCGAAGTGATCTCAAGACCGACGCGTGACCCCACAGCTAGCTGCTTAAGAAGCGAACGAAAGTGAGGGCAGTATTCGTTAGCGACCACTCGATGACCCTGCGCAGCGAGGGCTACGGAATCACAGCCGATTCCCGCGGCCAAGTCTAGAACGCACGCGTCAGGGCTTGATGGGATCAAACGTTCAAGGAACGGCAGCAGAGTGTGGAGCCGGCGAGCCGGCATCACAAAATCAGCCCATCTGTCGACGAGAGAGCCAGGGAACGGAGAGACGTCCTTAGTATGTAACTCGGAAACTT
The DNA here is from genome assembly GCA_964573125.1 of uncultured Thermoanaerobaculia bacterium. Taxonomy (GTDB): domain Bacteria; phylum Acidobacteriota; class Thermoanaerobaculia; order Multivoradales; family JBCCEF01; genus CAVSQV01. The sequence goes on along the minus strand of CAZNIX010000098.1, from coordinate 8,073 downwards.
CCAAACTAGGCCGACCTCTCCAGATGACGCCGGTGTGGCCATGGACGGACGACTCTCCTTCCACCAAACCGAGAACGGGGGCTTCGACGCCGCTTTCAAGTGCCATCGGTTGTTACTCCTGGGTTCTGCCTGATCGTTGGATGTCCGGAATCGGAGCTGCCCTCGATGGGCCCGAGCGCAAGATCAGTGCCACCGGCAAGCGACCACAGCGGCTAGCGCTCCTAGGCCGACACGTCTCTAGAATTGCCTTCTCCATCTCTCCCGTCTGAGCGCTGCCTTGTCGGCGGCCCTGCTCTCATCGTCTATCAAGCGGCGCACAACCCTGCCATTATCAAGCTCAACTAGCTCAGCGGCCTCTACCAACTGCATCAAGAACGCCTCCAACGCATCGCCCCGCGCAGCTATTTCTTCCACCTTAATTCCAAATCGCGCCTCGTTTGCGCTCGGCGGATTAAAGAAAACGGCGAATCTACCACCGAACAACCCAACGTCACTACTTGGCAGCGCTTGCCTAGCTGCCTCCCTCCTTGCGACGTCACCATCTACGCGGAGCAACCGCACGCCATCATCAACATGGGCTTGTATGAAACGTTGGACATCGCCGGAGTCCGTCGCTAGATCCTGCAGCAGTTCGTCCCAGTCATAGAGGACGAACCGGATATCACCTCTAGAGACTCCACGTGCACGTTGACTTCCTAGATACTCGGGATAGAGGTGAAAGAACTCTGACGGGACATGACGATCAGTACCGATATACTTTCCCCGGCAGCGCCGAAAGCATAGTTTATAGAAGGCCCGAACTTCGTCCGCGTCTAGAAGCATCCAGCCAGTGCTGATTCCCTCGCTCGCCAAGACGAATCGTTCTGACCGAAAGTAAAGCCAGTCACGCTGGATCTGGCCGACGATGTCCGGCTTCTTATGCCCCGCCTTCAATAACGCGCGCACAGCACCACGGGCATGGAATAGACCTACAGCGAAGGCGCAGGACAGGCCCACGATTGCGGCGATCAGGCCATTAAGAAGGACACTAATGACGTCAATAGTGGTTTCTGCCTCCAGGAGAGCCCAGACCAATACAGCAGAGAGAGCTCCAACGAACAGCTGCCACCACCACTCTCTCATGGAGAGGAGACCCTTCTCCTCGCAGGACGCGACGCGAGGCGACTCAAGAGCACTCCAACCCCGAGTACCGACAGAAAAGCGCAGATCATCAAGGAGGCTATGACTGCAGGATCTGGAGTAGCTTGATGTGATAACTGCTGCCAGAGACGAAGGGGTACCGTGACCAGCGACCGTTCCAGGACAAACACCGCAACGACGACCTCATCAAAAGAAACAAAGAAGCCTACAATAAGAGCTGCTCCAAAGGGCCGGATTGCGTTCGGGAAGAATACTGCCCAAAAGTTGCGCCAGTGAGAAGCGCCGAGGGTGCGACCGGCATGGATCATCGACGAAGGTATCGTCTCCCGAGCCGACTCAAATATTAAGTACTGTAGAGGTAGGATCACTGCTACATGTCCTGCTGTAAGAACCGTGGCCTCAGGTACGCCAAGAAGACTGCCACACCAGCGAAGCGCAACAGCGTAAACAATCGCCGGCGTGAGCAGCACCATGCTGGCGGCAATAAAGGTAAGCGTCTCTAGCCAAAGCGAACGAAAGTGCAGATAATATAATGTTATTGTTACTATGACGGCCCCAGCCAGTGACGATGAGATTGCCACCGTGATCGAGTAAGCTAGCGACTCACGCCACGCTGAGGTCGCCAGTAGGTGTTGAAACCATGAATAGGAAGCCTGGTCAATGCCTTCCAAGCGACCGATAACATCTGTTCCAAAAACGCTCCAGACTGGCAGGTAGGCTGTGGGGACCAGTACAAGGCAGATACTAAGGCCTGCCAAACTCCGAAGGAGTAGTTTTGCCCAAAACGGAAGAAACGCTGAGAGGTCACCCTGGCTTTGGGCGACTCCGGCCTGGCCTCCATATCGGCGACGGCCGCGGAGACTGCTCATGCACCCTCCGTGAGCAAACGGCGTCTCCTCGAAGAGAAGAGGGTGGCGCCGAGCACAGGAATCAACGCTGTGAGAAGGAGGTAGAGGGCGAGCACCGACGCCGCTCCGGAATCGCCGAGGGTGTGCAGAAGCGTGATCACGCCATTGCCTATGAAGTCCTGTTTCCCGCCGCCGATCATGGCTGGTGTAACGAAATATCCCAAGGACAGAACTGCCGCAATGAAGAATCCTGAGACGTATGATCGTGCGGGGATGGCGAGCGTAATCGCCAGGAAGCTGCGCGTGTCAGAAGCCCCTAACGTGCGCGCGGCCTCAAAGTGCTCCCTCTTCACAGCCCCTACTCCTTCAAGGACGATAAAGAAGACAAACGGGATAAAGACCGTGGCCATCACGAGCACAACGCCAGACTGCTCATAAAGAAGAAAATTGCCGAGCAGCATCCCCCCTGGCAGTGTACTAGCTCTTCCCGACAGGTAGGAGAGAAAGCCTAGCCATGCATAGTTTCGGGCGAGAAAACCGATGATCAAAGGGAGCGTCATGCAAAAGCGAAGCAGCGAGCGCATTCTCCTGCCGCTAAAGGCGTAGAGGAGTGCCGTACTGCCGCCCAGAAGCAGTGCAATCAGAGATGCGCCGATTGATATCGCTACCGTGTCCGAAAGCAGGCTCGCGTACAGGACGCCAGCGCGCGCAGCGTCGCTTCCCGTAAAGTCGGCCGAGAGAAGCCAGAAAGCAATCGGTACAGAGTATAGTAACAGGACTGCGAGGACGAAGGTTAGCGCCCCAAGACGTTCGACTGCGCGATGCACGGGAATCCCTCGGTTCACTGGTTCTTCCAGGTCAGCCAGCGTGTCGTCATCTCCTCCTCATTCTGCGACCACCAGTCGGAGTCGATTACGAAGCTGACCGCCCAGTTGTCAGGCGCGGTGGGTAGGTGAGGAAGCACGGCGGCTTTTACCTCCCCCAGCGCATGAGCATTTGCAGGGCCGTATGCGGTAATCTCCGCTTGACAGGCCATGGCATCGGGAGTCGAGGCAAACCGGATGAAATCTGACGCCAAAGGAGTCTGCTTGCCACCTCGGGGAACCACCCAATAGTCTAGCTCGTGAGCTGCGCCTTGCCACGTGTAGCCGAGCTCACTACGAGCCTGTGCAGATGCAAAGATTCTCCCGCTCCAAGCGCTTGTTAATGCGACCTGGTCAGTGAGAAGTAGCCTCACTGGCTCTGTGCCATCGCTCCACCATACCTTGATTGCTGGCTTGATTTGGTCCAGTTTTGTAAAGGCGCGGTCGACATCAAGTGGATAAAGAGCTTCCCTAGCTACACCGTCGGCGAGCAGGGCGAACTCAAGATTTCCGCGGGGATCATTGTAGAGGGCGCGAGGGCCAGGAAAAGAGGAGAGATCCCAGAAGTCCTTCCATGTTGTCGGGGCAGTAGGGAAGAAATCATGACGGTATGCCAATACCGTGCTCCAGAAGACGTTCGGCACACCGAATGAGGATACGTCCGGACCGCCGGCTATTGCAGAAAAGGCGTCTGGAGAAAGCTTGGAGGCGAGCTCCGCGAAGAGCCCATCGTCCTGGCCCCTTGAGAATTGCGCAGCGGTGACTTCTACCACATCCCATACTACCCGCCCAGAGCGCACCATCTCCTGTAGCCTTCCGTACTCTGCACCCCAGACAACGGACTCAGTCCTGACCGAATGTGCTTCTGAAAAAGGCTCAAGAAAGCAGGTTTTGTGGGACTGCTGGTATGCTCCGCCGCCGTACGATACGACGACTAGAGGCCCACTTGCGGGAGCAGTGGATGAGGTGGAAGGCTCCCCGTCATCAGAACCACATCCGACGAGCGAGAATAGCAGCCCTGACAACATCAACGAATGGAGTGCGGCTGACAGAAGGCGGAGCCTAGGGCTCACCAATGTCAGACTGTACAGACGATTCATGGCGTTCTCCTTTAGAGGGCGAGTAATTTGCGGACGAAGGTACTGACTGGATTGTTCAGTACCTCGGCAGCTGGCCCCTGCTGAGCTATGATTCCCTCGTATAGGATCGCAATGTGTGTCGCTGTGCGCTTCACCTCGCGATCGTCGTGTGTGACGTATACCAAGGACGTTGTGGTAGTATCGCGTATCGTAGTGATAAGCGATGAGATTTCGTCCTTCCGTTGGTTGTCGAGGGAGCTCAAAGGCTCGTCAAGCAACAAGAGCGCTGGCTTGTATACCAGCGATCGGGCGATCGCGACCCGTTGCTTGAGACCGCCGCTTAGAGCCCCGATAGATGAGTTGCGATGAGCAGCTAAACCGATCTTCTCAATGATGGAATTGACTTCCTTCTCCCATTCTCGTCGAGTGGTCGCATGAGCGCCTGGTAGCAAGCGTTTGCCATGACGAAAGGGGAAGGCGATATTGTCGAATACATTCATGTGGGGGAACAGAGCCGATGGAGATTGAAAGACGAAGCCAAGATTACGCTTATGCGTAGGGAGCTTGGAAGAATCTGTTCCGTCGATAAGGATCTGCCCCGAGAGCGGCGCGAGGAGGCCTGCGATGATTCGCAGCAAGGTTGTCTTGCCGCATCCACTCGTCCCGACCAAGCAGAGGACACCGGAGCGCTCAAGGTTTAGGCTGACTCCGCGAAGAACACGGCGGTCACCGAATCTGTGGGCGACGTTGTGTACAGAGAGTACAGGCGGTGTGGTCAGCGTCATTGGGGCCTGTTGAGGCGTTTCGCCCGCAAGAGTACGCATGACAGTTTCCAGTGCCGAGGTGAAGCTCGCTCCTGGCGCCTCACCAAGCAGCGGCTCAGCAGCCGATTCCAGGGTCAGTTCAGGGGAGTATAGTTCTCGTGGCTACGTGGGTGTCAAATAGAGATATGCGCATAGATGCTTCGCAGTCTCGCCGATGAGGTCTCCCGCTGCGCTCGGTCCGAGACCTGTGGCGATCGTTCTCGGTCGTGTGGTGCCCCCCGGCGTCGTTCCCGGGCTGGGTAGGGATGGGAGGCGAGAGGAGGTTAGGGGGCAGGAAGAGGCTTATTCGCCGGCCAGCCCTTTCGCCGAGTCGCCCGCGTCGTCAGACCCACCCTGGAGGATACTCTCCAGCCGGTCTCCCCACCGATCCAGCGCCTCCCGCTTCTCCCCATCGTAGCTGTGCCGGTCGTAGATCGCCGTCACGCCCTGCTCGACGTGGTTGAGGATCTTCGACACGACCAGGCGCGTCACCCCCATCGAGGTCATGTAGCTCGCGGCCGTCCGGCGGAGGTCGTGCGCCACGAACTTGAGGCCGGCGGCCTCGACCAGCCGCTCGACCGCCGTCTGGACGCTCGAGATCGGCTTGTCGGCGCGCTTCGGGCTCGGGAACAGGTACGGGGAGCCGTTGGCGCTCGCCCGGAGCTCCTCGACGAGCGCGAGCGCCGGCGCCGACAGTGGCACCCGATGGCTGCGCCGGTTCTTCGCCACCTCGGCCGGGATCGTCCACCAGTCGCCCTCGATGTCGCTCCAGCGCATCGTCAGCACCTCGACGCCCCGCTGCGCGGTCAGCAGCCGCAGCTTGAAGGACACGGCCACCGGCGTCCCCTCGTCGTCGAGCACCTTCCAGACGCGGCGGATCTCCTCCTCGGACAGCACCCGGTCGCGCTGCCGCGGCTTGGCCGGCATCGGCACGCAGGCGCAGGGGTTGGCCTCGACCAGGTCGCGGCCGATGCCGAAGTTGAAGATCTTGGAGACCAGCGCCCGGACGTGGTTGGCCATGATCGGCGCCCCGCGCTCGACGATCCGGTCGAGCAGTTGGCTCACGTCGCGCCGAGTGATGGTATGGGCCGGCCGCCGCTTCCAGTGGGGGAGGATGTCGACGCGGAGCATGCGGTCGTCGTCGCGCCAGCGCCGCTTCTTGGGCTTGGCGTGCCGCTCGATATACTCGGCGGCCAGCTCGCCGAAGGTCGGCGCGTTTCTGGCCGCCTCCTTATCGCCCTGCGGGTCCTCTCCGCGGTGGACGGCATAGAGGTTGCCCTTCGCTCTGTCGCGGGCATCGGCGAGTTTCAGCCCCGGGTAGCGGCCGAGGGTGACCCGCCGCCGGCGCCCGTTGGCGGTGTAGCGGACCACGTAGGACTTCTCGCCGCGCTTGGGTGACGCGGACGCCGAACCCGCGCAGGCGGTCGTCCCAGTAGTCGGTGAGCCAGCGGCCGGCCTTGAGGCTGGCGATGCCCCGGTGGGTGAGTCTGACGATCCCCATGGCCCCGGCCCTCAGGGTCTTTCGAGGGTCCGCGGCTGCTGGCCTTGGGTCACCCGGGGGTCGGCCGCGACAGCAACTTGGTGCAACGCCATGGCAGGGGATGGTACACGGCAACCCCTTTGTCGTCAACCACTTACGGCGAGGCCCATGCAACGCGGTGGGACCCGGTGCAACCGCGCCGGACCCGGTGCAGTAGGAGATTTTCGTTGTTTCGTAATCAGTCTGCCGGCGGACAGGGCATGGGTAAGTGTCAAGAGGCGCGGCGGATCTTAGGCAGATGTGTATTATCTCGCTTGTGGGTTCTGGTGCGGCCAGCGATGCCCTGGTCGAGGCCCTGGCGGAGACGTACGCCAGTACGTAAGGTCTGAGGATCGCACCGGGATCGCCGCGGAGATCTGGGCCGAGCCGGCCGCCGCTCGTCTCGCGGCCCGGTCAGCCGTACCTGGGGAGTACCCGCTCTCCAAAACTGTCCAACTCGGGTGTCTCGTTCCGGCTGAGGCATGACAGGACAGCCTCAGGGCATCAGGACCGGGATCACCTGCCGCCCGTGCATACGGTAGATGCGGAAGTGGGCATCGAGCGTGAGGACGGCGCTGCCGGCTTCGATCTCGGCCAGCCGGACCAGGCAGGCGTCGGCGAGCGACATCGGAACGTCGGCGTAGCGGGCGAGGAGGCGTTCGAGCCGCTGCGCCTCGGTGGCGAGACGGAGCGGCACGGCGATCAAACCGTCGGCGACCAGATTCGCGACCGACCGTGGACCGTTCGGGTCATGGCGCAAGAGGTACGACGCCTCGGTGAGCACCGCCTCGCAGCTCAGCACCGGCGTCGCCGCCTCGGCTAGGCGGTCCTTCGCCCAGGCGTGATGGCGGTCTCGGCGGTTCAGGAACGCCACCAGCGGACCGGTGTCGAGGAGGACTCGTCGTCTCACCGAACGCTCGGTGCGCTCATTCCTCGCCGAAGCCTTCGAGGTGCTTCGGGTTGTAGGAGAGATCCGGCGGCCCCTCGACGCAGCCGATGTACTTCGCTGCCCGCGCCGTGAACGAGTCCGCAGGCGGAGCGGCATCTCGATCGAGGAACTGCTCCAGCGCCTCACGCAGGACCTCCGACTTGCTGACCCGTCGCCGCGCCGACTCCGATTCGAGTCGGCTCGCGAGCGGATCCGGTACTTTCATAGAGACGCTTTTCATCGCGGTTTCCTCGACCAGACCGGGCCCCAGGCCCCCGGACGGCAGGAGTCTAGGCTGCTACTACGCGCATGTCAACCGCGGACTACCGGCTGGTCCGGCGGGCCGCGCCACCCTCCCGCCCCACCCCCGCCCGAATCTCCGCGCCGTCCCCGGCGTAGGCTCTCGCGCACGTTCTGGCGGAGCGGTAAGAAAAGGCCCGGGGGGGCGTTGTCATGGGTGACGAGCAGCCGCCGAGCGAGGCTCGGCCGCCGAGAGACCAGCCAGCCGATCAGGAGGAGCCGTTGCACAGCCCTGCACCGATCGAAACCCGAAGCCACGCGGCCGCCGGCGCGCCGGCGTCCGGGTTGGAGGCGCTCTACCGGGAGCATTGCGAGCGGGTGTTCGCCGCCGCGTTCCGGGTCACCGGCGATCCGATGGACGCCGAGGACGTGCTCCAGACCGTGTTCCTGCGCCTGCTGCGCCGCCGGCACGAGCCCGACCTCGGGGACACCGCCGCCGCCTACCTGCGCCGCGCCGCGGTCAACGCCGCGCTCGACACCCTGCGCCGCCGCGGCTTCGTTGCGGACGTCACCGATGCCGACGGACTGCACGCCCTGCTGGCCGAGGAGCGGGTGACCTTCTACTACGTAGCGGATCCGACCGCGACCTCGCT
>CAZNIX010000097.1:0-12250 GCA_964573125.1 uncultured Thermoanaerobaculia bacterium | reverse complement strand
CGCTCGGCGCGGCGCGCGCCGGCGACCTGCCGCGCGCCCGCGCCGCGCTCGGCGACCTCGCCGCGCTGGAGGCCAGGCTCGCCGCCCAGCCGATCCCCGGCCCCTACGACTGGGCCGGCCACGTCGCGGCGCAGCGGCTCGCCGCCGAGGGATGGATCGCACACGCCGAGGGCCGGGAGGACGAGGCGCTGAAGCTCCTCACCGCCCCCGCCGCCGGCTCGAATTTCGTCACCGGCTCGAGCTGGGCCGCCCGGCCGACGCCCTGCGCGAGTACGAGGCCGCGCTGCGCTCGGCCCCCAACCGCTTCAACGGCCTCTACGGCGCCGCGCGCGCGGCCGCGGCCGCCGGCGAGCCGGAGCGCGCCCGCGAGCTCTATGCCCAGCTCGTCGCCCAGTGCGCCGGCGCCCCCGGCGCCCGCCCGGAACTGGCGCGGGCGCGGGAGCAGGTCGTGGCGATGTGAGCTGGAATTGGCCGGGCCCCCGTAGCAGCCGCCAAGCCAACGAAGGCGGCTACGCGGGGGAGACCAATTCCGACCCGTCCGTTGGGACTGATTGTGGCCGTTGGGCTGAGACTCGCATTTCCGCCTTGTTTATGCTACAAAGAACCACGGCTCTTCCAAGCACCTCTGTCCGCATCTCCCGCCGAGCAGCATTCGGCGCGGGAAGAGCCTTGAGCGGAGACTGGTGAACACGCTCACCCGAGAACACCGCGAGCTGCTCGGATTGGACGGGCGGGGTCGGCCCGATCTCTATCTCTCGGCGGAAGAGGTGCTCGGGGCGCCGCATGCCACTGCCATGCGCCTGGCGTTTGAAACCCTTGGGCTTGCCGGCGTCCTATGCGTCGAGGCGACCCCGACGATCGCGTTTCTGATACAGGACTCGGACAACCGGCAACAGCTCGACAGCGTTCATCACGCTCTCTGGAATCAGGGCCTCGCAAGTCTGCTGCTGGTCATACGACCGCGGGAGGTCCACGCTTACTCACTGGTGCGCAAGCCAGTGCACAAAGGCTGGCGGTCTGACGGCGGTGAACCAGATCCTCGGCTTGTAGAAACCCTGGAGCTGACGGCTCGAGGGATGGAGGCCTTCGATCTCGTAACGGCCGTGGAATCCGGCCGGTTCTTCACAGAGCACGCAAAGGACTTCGATCGGGAGTCGCGGGTTGATCGGGTGCTGCTCGCTAACCTAATTGAGACCCGTGAGCGGCTGGTTCGACAGGGCGTTCAAGGGAAGGGACTCTCAACGGAGCAGGCCCGGGCGCAGGCCCAGGCGCTTCTCCTCCAGATAATGTTCATCGCTTACCTAGAGGATCGCGGTCTTCTCGGCGAGACGATCCTCGGGCAGGTGGTTGGTGGTCGGGCCTCCACGCTTGAAGCGCTCCTTGAAAACGGCGATCCCGGCTTGGTTCAGGAGACGTTCGCCGTCCTCCGCAAGAGGTTCAATGGCGACCTGTTTTTGACTCCTTGCGCCTTCGACGGGCCGGAGACGGCGGGAGATCTACAGGCGGAAGATCTAGGCCACTTGGCCGAGTTCCGCCGCGGATTGGTCGAATTGGACACCGGCCAGGGTCGCTTCTGGCCCTACGACTTTCGCTACATTCCGGTGGATTTGATCAGTGCTGTCTATGACCGCTTTCTCGGCGAAGATGCGGAGCACCAGCGGGCTTCTGGTGCCTACTACACTCCTCGCGCGCTGGCCGATCTCACGGTGGACCAAGTTTGGGAGTTTCTGGAACCAACAACTCGCCACGGCGACGACTTCCGTATTCTGGACCCCGCCTGTGGTTCAGGGATCTTCCTGGTGAGGGCGTTCCAGAGGTTGGCAGAAGATCTGCGACGCGAGAACGGACGGCGGCACTTGCCGTGGGATTCCCTTCTTGCGTTGGTGAGTCGCATCCACGGCTGGGACCGTGAGCCCAGCGCCGTCCGGATCGCCGTCTTCTCCCTCTATATCGCCCTCTTGGAAGAAGCAGGCTCGGTCGCCGTCCGCGAACGACTGGAGGAGGGGAAGCTCTTGCCACCCCTGTTCGGTCGCACCCTCCGCGTCGGTGACTTCTTCTGCGATGAGAGCCCTGACATGCGCTTCCACATGATCGTTGGCAACCCTCCTTGGGTGAGCCGGCGGCAGGAATTCACAGAGTCAGCGAGGCGGTGGTGCAACGCGCATGACTGCCCCTTCCCCGAGGGCCAGTTGGCGTGGGGGTTCGTTTGGAAGGCACTCACGCTACTCGAACCAGCAGGACTGGTGGGATTCCTGCTCCCCGCGATGGGTTTTTTTCTCAATCACAAGCCTGCCAGCATCGAAGCGCGGCGCGCTTGGCTCACGCAGGTACGTGTTTACAGGGTGATCAACTTCTCGGACCTCAGATTCCAGCTTTTCGAAGGGGCCGTCCGACCTACCGCCCTCGCCGTCTTCCGCGGAGGCGATAGGAGGGCTGTTAACTACTCCTTCGGCTATTGGTGCCCGAAAGCGGACAAGCATCTTACACGGACTGGAATCCTCACGCTGCCTTCTGAGGATCGCTCGCAGCTTCATCTTGCCACAGTACTCGATGAGGCAGCCACCTGGAAACGGCGCATGTGGATGCGGAGTCCGGAGGCGAAGCTCCTGCAATGGTTGGGGGCATTCCCCAAGTTGGAGATGAGACTGACTAGCTACCGTCGTGCCAGGAGCGTCAGGAAACCCTGGATCATCGGGCAGGGTTTGCAACCTGCTTCAAGCGAAGAGCAGAAGCGCGATGACTTCACGCCTGCGGAATGCGCATTCGATCCAACCTTGCCACATCTCGAGAGTGAGGCCTTTCGGAAATGGACCCTGCCCGATGTTCCGAGGGAGCCATTCCGCATCTCGCCTCTTAGGCGCTGTGGTTTCGAGCGCGGTTTCCACGGCCCCCACGTGATTATTGCTCAGGGGACAACTGGCGCCTCTTCGCGACTGCAAGCTGCGTATGTAGAGGAAGATCTCACTTTCCGTCACAGCCTACAGGCGATCTGCTTTCCAATGAGCGATGCCGCGAGTATGAAGCTCTTGACCGCGGTGCTCAATAGCGGTCTTGCGGCCTGGTTTTTCTTTCATGAGGCCGCGAACCTTGCCGCCGAACGGGCAAAAGTTCATGAAGAAGAACTTTTGCGCCTTCCGTTCGAGGCGCTAGAGGATCTCGACAAGACCTCGGAGCGATGGAAAGCGGCGCAGGAGATCGTTAGATCCGTGGACAGGTTGCTCCGCGACCGAAGCGATGCATTCTTCGACGCACTCGTTGCAGAGAGCGAGGATCGCCTCGATCGGTTGGTCTATTCCTACTTCGGCCTCTCGTCGGAGCAGATTGCAGTGGTCGAAGACGGTCTTCAGACCATTATCCCGAGCGTTCAGCCACGACGAGGAGCACAGCCTCCGCTCTGGCGGACTTCGCGGGAAACAGACTGGCAGCTCTATTTCGATACTCTTTCGAGCGCCCTGGGCGGTTGGTTCGATGGGGAGGAAATCGTCGTTGGCAACATCGTCGGCTACAACGAAGATCTCGTCGTCTTAAGGCTGGGCTTCGACCCCCCATCCGACGGTCAGGCCTTCGCTATTCGATCGGACCGCGGACACTTGCGCAACATTCTGACCCGGCTTCGTGCTGCATTGCCCAGCGAGCACTCGGCCAACCTCCACCTGTTACCGGACCTGCGCGTCTTCTTGGACGACGATCTCTACCTGGTCAAGCCTAGGACGATTCGTTGGTGGCTCAGTTCTACTGCACTCGACGATGCCGACGCGATCGCCGCACATCTCTTTGAAAGCGGTCACGGCGGTCATGGGAGTCACGACACGTGATCCAGGGCGATTCGTCAGCCTGGCGGCAACGCTTAATCGACGTACACGGCCTGCTTCTGACACGCATTGCCGTGCTCTGGCCTAGGTGCGTCCCCCGCCTTACCACGGGCGTCCGCGAAGACTCAATCACAGATCGACTGGTTCTTGCCTTGCAACGGGACTCCCTTACGGGGCGACGGCTCATAATCGTGCCCCAGTACAAGCTCCTCGATGAGAGTCGTTATGGCGACGTTGTTACCAAAGGCTTCATTGACATCGCCGTGTTTCTTCATTCGAATCAGAGGCTCTATCTGGCTTTTGAATGCAAGCGGCTCAATGCGCCCTATAGCGGGAGACGGCGCTCGCTTGCTGGCAGTTATGTGGACCACGGACTGATGCGCTATGTCGCGGCCCAGTACGCTCGGTCCCTCCCCTTAGGAGCCATGTTGGGCTATGTGATGGATGGTGACATACGGTGGGCCCTGGAGCGACTAGCTGCCGCCACTCGGTCACGAGCGGCAAAACTAGGGTTGGACGGTGCACTGGAGAACCTGCCGTCTGTGGATTACCTTCGCTGCTTTCGCACCTGTCATCGGCGCCACGGCGAGCTGGTCTTCTTCGAGGTGCGGCACACCCTTCTACCGTTAGCGCCCGAAGCGGCGTTTTAGGGTCGCCGGGACTCGAGCCATTCCTCGCGAAGCGCCCTGTGATCCAGCACGGGGCCTCCAGTCACTCGCAAAGATCAAGATTTCATTCCTTTCTTGGCCTATCGCCTCGCGAGGCTGCGGCACAAGCATCAGGCGGTCGTCTCCCTCAACGAGGACCGGCCGCACCACGGCTTTAAGAGACCGTATCGATGGCGCACGGGCATTGGGATGAGCAAACTCCCGAACCATCGATCGTAATCAGGCCGGACACGGTGCGCCCAACAGACGGCGACCACTACCCGATCAGCCGGTCGAGGATTCCCTCGGGCACCGAGGCGCGCAGCTCGGGGAATGCCTCGAGCAGCCGGGCGATGTCGGCCAGGTCCTTCTGGCGCTTGCTCGGGCGGCGGGTCTCGTCGCCGGCGGCCCAGACCTTGCCCTGGAGCACGTCCTCGACCCGCGCCACGGGGAGCGGGTGTCCGAGCACGTCGCGGACTTCCGCCCGCTCGGGGAAGCAGTCGTAGCGCGGATCGGTCTGGATCTGGACCCGGAGGTCGGAGCCGGGCGCGGAGAGGTTGATGCTGTGCGGGAAGCGCCGGACCTCGACCGGCGGCGGGAAGAGCGCCGCCACCTGCTCCGGCTCGCCGGTCGCGAGCGCGATGTCGAGGTCGAGGCTGACCACCGGATCGACGTAGGCGTTCACCGCCTGGCCGCCGACGACGCAGAAGGGCACGCCGCTCGCGCGCAGGATCCCGAGGGTGCGCTGGAGCAGATCGACCCGATCCATGGTCACGGTCTTCCAGAACGTCGCGGCCTGCACGGAACGACCCTCGGGCGGCACTATAACCCGCAGCAGGTGTCCAGCCCGCCACGGCGGACCCGGCCACGGTCCGCTTGCCGGCGGTCGGGGCGCTCCCTGCGGGCCGGGTCCTTCGCCCCGGCCTCGGTGACTGCGTGCGGCAGAATAGGATCGGCCGCAGGAGGTGCCCGCCATGCCCGCCCGATCCGACGACTCCGAGCGCGAGGATTTCGCCACCCTCCTGGCCCGCTTCGAGCGCGAGCAGGAGGCGCCGGCCCGCGCCGCGCCCAAGATCGGCGATCGGGTCGAGGGCGAGATCGTCTCGCTGGGCGAGGAGACCGCGTTCGTCGACCTCGGCGGCAAGTCCGAGGGGATGGTCGCGCTCGACGAGCTGCGCGACCAGCAGGGCGAGCTGACGGTCGCGATCGGCGACCGGATCGAGGCGGTGGTCGCCGCCAGCGACCGCGAAACCGGCGGCCTCGTGCTGCGGGTGCGGCCCGGGCGGTCGGGCGCCGGCGGCGAAGAGGCGTGGGCGGAGCTGAGCCAGGCCGCCGAGCACCGGATCGCGGTCGAGGGGAGGGTCACCGGCGTCAACAAGGGCGGTGTCGACGTCGAGGTCTCCGGGGTGCGCGCGTTCTGCCCGATCTCCCAGCTCGAGCTCGGCTACGTCGCCGATGCTTCCGAGTACGTCGGCCGCCGTCTGACCTTCCGCGTCACCCGCTGCGAGCGCGGGCGCGGCCGGCGGCCGGACGTCGTGCTGTCGCGACGGGATCTCCTCGCCGAGGAGGCGGCGGCGCGGGCCGCGGAGGCGCGCGCCCGACTCGAGGTCGGCAAGGTGGTCCGCGGCACCGTGACCGCGCTCAGCTCCTACGGCGCTTTCGTCGACCTGGGCGGGGTCGAGGGCCTGCTCCACGTCAGCGAGATCAGCCACCGCCGGGTCGCCGACCCCGCCGAGGTGCTCGCCGTCGGCCAGGGCCTGGACGTCGAGGTGCTGCGCATCGAGCCGCCCAAGGCGCCCGGCGGCGCCGAGCGCATCTCGCTCTCGCTGCGCGCGCTCGAGCCCGACCCCTGGCGGGGGGTCGCCGAGCGCTTCGCCGAGGGCTCGGTGGTCGCCGGCCGGGTGGCCCGGCTCGAGTCGTTCGGCGCGTTCGTCGAGCTGGCGCCCGGCATCGACGGCATGGTCCACGTCAGCGAGCTGGGCGCCGGCCGCCGCGTCGACCACCCCAGGCAGGCGGTCGAGGTCGGCCAGGAGGTGACGGTCACCGTGCTCGCGGTCGACCCCGAACGGCGCCGGATCGCGCTCTCGATGGCCGCGCCCGGGACCGCCGGCGCCGGGGAGGGCGGCGGCGACTCCGGCGACGCGCCCGCCCCGACTCGACCCGAGGGCGGCGGCGGCCTCGGCACCCTGGGCGACTTCTTCGCCCCCGCCGCGCCTGCTCGCCCGCGTCGCGGCCGGCAACGGTGAGCCGGTCGCGGCGATAGCGCCGGGCCGCCGTGCCACCAACCCTGGATGATCCGTGGTGACCGCTTTCGAGAATGTCGCTGCCTGCACCGCAGCGACCTCCGCGACGCACTATGGCGCGCGCAAGATGACGGCGCGATCGAGGCAGGCTTGCAATCCGTTCACGGCGTGAGCGATAATCGTTCACGACGTGAACGCTTCTCTCCCCCTGCGCCGCCATGCCGCCGGCGCCCTCCGTGGCGCCCTGGAGGTCTCGCCGGTCGTGGTGCTCATGGGCGCGCGGCAGACCGGCAAGAGCACCCTCGCCCGGTCCGAGCCATTCCTCGCCGACCGGCTCTACCTCTCGCTCGACGACCTCGGGGTGCGCGAGCGCGCCGCGACCGCCGCGGACGACCTCGTGCGCAGCGCCCCGGTCCTCACCCTCGACGAGGTCCAGCGCGAGCCCGATCTGATCCTCGCGATCAAGCGCGCCGTCGACGGCGACCGCCCGCGGCGGCCCGGGCGGTTCCTGCTCACCGGCTCGGCGAACCTGCTGCTGATGCGGCGGATCTCCGAGACCCTGGCCGGGCGGGCGACCTACGTCACGCTCTGGCCGCTCACCCGCGGCGAGAAGCTCGGCCTCGGGGCGACCGGCATCTGGAGCGAGCTGCTCGCGACCCCGGCGGCGCGCTGGTACGACCTCGTGCGCAGCTCCCGCCGTGACCCCGCGGATTGGCGGGCCGAGGTCCGGACCGGCGGCTACCCGACCCCGGCGGTCGAGCTCGAGACGCCCGAGCAGCGGGCGGTCTGGTTCGACGGCTATGCGCGGACCTATCTCGAGCGCGACCTCCAGGACCTCGCCGCGATCGACCACCTGATCGACTTCCGCCGGCTCATGCGCGCGGTCTGCCTGCGCCTGGGCAATCTGGCCAACCAGGCGGAGCTCGGCCGCGACACCGGGATCCCGCGGCCGACCGTCCATCGCTACCTGAACCTGCTCGAGACGTCGTTCCAGCTCGTCCGCCTGGAGGCCTACTCCGTCAACCGGACGCGGCGGCTGGTCAAGAGCCCGAAGCTCTACTGGAGCGACGCCGGGCTCGCCCGCCATCTCGGCGGCGCCGCGGAGCCGGCGGGCGCTCACCTGGAGTGCCTCGTCCTCGGCGACCTCCTGGTCTGGCGCGAAGGCCGGATCCCGCGCCCGGAGCTCCTCTACTGGCGGACCACGACCGGCCTCGAGGTCGACCTCGTGATCGAGCACGGAGAGCGGCTGCTCCCGATCGAGGTCAAGGCGACGCCCCGCCCGGGCTCGGCGGACGTCCGGGGGATCGCGGCGTTCCGCGACGAGTACCCCGAGCGGTTCGCGGGCGGGCTGCTCCTCCACGGCGGCGAGGACGTGCAGTGGTTGTCCGACCGCGTGCTCGCGGCCCCCTGGCACCGCGTGCTGTGAAGCGGTCGCCGCCCGGACTCAGAACTGCTGGAGGCCGGCGCCGAGGTCCTCGCCGATCGCGCGCAGGTTGCGCCGGAGGAGGTTGACGTAGCTGCCGCCGCCGGCGCCGACGCCCGACCGGCGCTCCTGGGTGAAGCGGAGGAGCACGCGGCCGGAGGCGGCGTCGACCACCTCGCCCTCGAGCTTCGTGCGCGCCGCGCCGGCGCCGAAGCCCGCCCAGTAGCGGGCGGCGCGCGAGCCGGCGTCCATCTCGAGCACGCGGCCGCGCAGCAGGAGGACGCCGTCGCCGGCCGGCGCCTCGCCGCCCTGGCGCTCGACCGCGACCCCCGGCAGCTCCGGCCGCAGGCCCTCGATCAGCGAGCTCTCGACGTCCGCGAGCACCTCCTGGACCGGCGCGTAGCTGTTGTCGTCCGCCTCCGGCAGCGGCGTCGCCGCGGTGTCGAAGGTGCCGACCACCAGGCGCTTGTAGCCGGCGAGGTCGAAGGTCTCGACGACCTCGACCTCATCGAGGTCCCCGTTCCAGTCGTGGTAGGTGCCGGGCGCGGTCGGCGCCTTGCCTTTCTTGGCGTCGGCGATTCCGGCGACGAGCATGGCGGCGAGCGTCAGCATGACGACCGAGCGAGCGGTCCGCATGGGGTGATCCCTCCCTGTTTGCCGATTCGGGTCTCGGGGCTGCCGGCATTCTACGCCCGGCCAGAACCGGCCGCGGCGCGCCCGGGACTCGACCGGGGTCGGGCGAGACCATCCCTCACGCCGACGTCTTGAGCCATCCGCGCGATGTCCACGCAGGCCGGGGCACCGGCCGGCGCGGAGTCGCCGGAGGCGCTCCTCTCGTCGCCCTCCGGCGGCGCCTCAGGCCGGGAGCCTCACGCCGTCGCCGCCCGGTCCTCGTCGGCCTCGGCGCCGCCGTCGCCCCGCGCCCGCCAGGCGCGCCACGACCAGTTGCGCGCGCGCAGGCGGGCGAGGGCGCCGGTGGCGGTGGTGTAGGTGACCGGGATCAGGAGCAGGGTGACCAGGGTCGAGGCGAGCAGCCCGCCGATCACCACCCGCGCGAGCGCGGCCTGGATCTCGGCGCCGGCGCCGATGCCGAGCGCGAGCGGCAGCAGGCCGAGGACGGTGGTCAGCGTGGTCATCAGGATCGGGCGCAGGCGGAGCCGCCCGGCCTCGATCACCGCGTCGACCGCGCCCATCTGGCGCTCGCGGCGCAGGAGGTTGACGGCGTCGACGAGCACGATCGCGTTGTTGACCACGATGCCGATCAGCATCACCAGCCCCATGATGCTCTGGATGTTGAGCGTGGTGCCGGTCAGGAGCAGGGCCGGCACCACGCCGACGAGCGCCATCGGCACCGCGACCATCACGATCAGCGGGTCGAGGAAGCGCTCGAACTGCGCCGCCATCAGCATGTAGACCAGGGCGAGCGCCATGACGATCGCGACCGCGAAATCCCGCCGCGCCGCGACCTGCTCCTGGTACTGGCCGCCGTAGAGGAGCGTCGTGTCGGCGGGCAACGCCAGCCCGTCGAGCGCGGCGCGGATGTCCGCGATCGCGTCGCCGAGCGCCACCCCGCGCGCGAGCCCGGCGGTGACGTAGGTCACGCGCTGGCCGTCGACGCGGTCGATCGCCGTCGGGGCGCGGCCGCGGCGGCGCTCGACCACGCTCGAAAGCGGCACCATCGCGCCGTCCGGCGTGCGCAGCGCGACGTTCCCGAGGTCGTCCGCGGTCAGCCGGTCGGCGGGCGCCAGGCGGACGACGATCGGGTACTCCTCGCCGCGCTCGCGCAGGCGCGAGGCCTCGACGCCGCCGACGTTGGCCTGGACGGTGCGCGCGACCTCGCCGACCGACAGGCCCAGCTCGGCGATCCGCGCGCGGTCGAAGGTGAGGCTCTCCTCGGGCTGGCCCTCGCGGCGGCTGACCTGGACGTCGGTGAGCGCGGGGAGGCGCTCCATGCGGCGCCGGATCTCGGCCGCGGCGCGGTCGGCCTCCGCGAGGTCCCAGCCGCGCAGCTCGAGCTCGATCGCCTCGCCGCCGCCGCCGGAGGAGAACACCCGGCGCAGGATCCACAGCCCGGGCTGGGCCTCGACCTCGATCTCGGCGCCCGGGATCCGCCCCTCGACCGCTGCGCGCACGCGCTCGGCCAGCTCGGCGCTGCCGATCGCGCGGCGGTCCTGGGGCACCAGCTTCAGCTCGACCGCGGCGCCGCCGCCGCGCACCTCGGTCGCCATCACGTCGACCACCCCGGGCGGCAGCACGCCGGGCTCGAGCAGGAGCGCCTCCAGCTCGTCGAGGTAGCGGCGCGCGACCGCGATGTTGGTGCCCTGGGCCATCTCGAGCCCGATGTCGATCTCGTCGGCCTCGGTCTCGGGCGCCAGCTCGACCGGGACGAGCGGCCAGAGCGCGACCGCCGCGGCGAGCAGCAGGCCGGTCGCCGCGAACACCCGGCCGCGGCGCTGCATCGAGGCGCGCAGCCGGGCGGTGTACCAGCCCTCGAGCCGGCGGAGCCAGCGCGCGCCGCCGTCGCCGCCGTCCTCGTCGCCACGCGACCGCAGGCGGCCGAAGCGCGCCGCGAGCACCGGCACCAGGGTCAGCGCGACGAGGAGCGAGCAGGCGAGCGCGAAGACCACGACCAGCGCGAGCGCCTGGAAGAGCGCGCCGGAGGTGGTGCGCGCGAACACCACCGGCACGAAGATCACGCAGGTGGTGAGCGTCGAGGCGACGATCGCGCCGGCGACCTCGCGCGTGCCGACCCGCGCGGCCTCGAAGCGCGACAGATCCCCCTCCTCGCGCTTGCGCACGATCGACTCCAGGACGACGATCGCGTTGTCGACGATCAGCCCGACCCCGAGCGCGAGGCCGCCGAACGTCATCTGGTTGAGCGTCATGCCGCCGAAGAAGAGCAGCGCGAAGGTCGAGACGACCGAGATCGGGATCGCGAGCGCGACGATCGCGGTCGACGAGCCCCGGCGCAGGAAGAGGTAGAGCACGGCGACCGCGAGCAGCGATCCCCAGACCGCGGAGCGCTCGACGCTCGCGATCGACTGGCGGATGAACTCGCTCTGGTCGAAGTAGACGGTCAGGTGGAGGTCGTCGCGCTCGGCGTTGACGCGCTCGACCTCGGCGCGGATCGCCTGCGCCACCGCCACCGTGTTGGCGCCGCTCTGCTTCTGGATGCCGAACGAGACCGCCGGCACGCCGTTGATCTCGACCAGGTAGCCGACGTCCTCGTAGTCGTCGCGCACGGTCGCCACGTCGGCGACCCGGATCGGCAGGCCGCCGGCCTCGGCGACCACCGTGCGCGCGATCTCGTCGAGCGACCGGTACTCGCCGAGCGCGCGGACGTAGAGATCGGACAGGCCCTCCTTGACGTTGCCGCCGGGGAGCGTGACGTTGTCGCGCGCCAGCGCGTCGCGCACGTCGAGCGCGGTCAGCCCGGCGGCGAGCAGCCGATCGCGCTCGAGCTCGACCCGGATCTCGCGGCGGACGGCGCCGCGCAGCTCGAGCGCGCCGACCCCGGGCACCTGCTCGAAGCGGCGGGTGACGTCGCGCTCGAGGACGCGGGTCAGCGCCTCGAGGTCGCGGGTCGAGGTGGCGGCGATCGACACCACCTCCAGGCGGTCGAGGTCGAACTTGAGGATCTCCGGCGGCTCGATGTCGTCGGGCAGCTCCTCGCGCACGCGGTCGAGCGCCGCCCGCAGGTCGTTGGCCGCCTCGTCGACGTCCGTGCCGCGCCCGAACTCGAGGGTCACCCGGCTCCGCCCCTCCTCCGACTCCGAGGTCACCCGCTCGAGGTCGGGCAGGCCCGAGACCGCGTTCTCGATGCGGTCGGTGACGAGCTGCTCGATCTCCTCGGGACCGACGTTGGGGTAGCCGACGCGGACGCTGAGCTGGGTGAACTCGATCTCCGGCAGCAGGTCGACCGGGAGGCTGCGGAAGGAGACGATCCCGAGCACGATCAGGATCAGGAACGCCATCGCGGTCGCCACCGGACGGCGGATCGCGGTGTTGGTCAGCGCGGCCACGGTCAGCCCCCGCCCCGCGCCTCGGCCGGGGCCTCGGCGGCGGCTCCACCGGCCGCGCCGGCGAGGTACTCGCGGCTCGGCGGCGGCGCGGCGCCGCGCGCCG
>CAZNIX010000096.1:0-12367 GCA_964573125.1 uncultured Thermoanaerobaculia bacterium | reverse complement strand
GAAAGGTCGTTCCGGCCGGCGCGCTGCTCCTCTGGTCGGGGGCGATCCTCGCCGGCGGCGCGGTCGAGGCCGCGGCGTTCACCCGCGCCGGCCGCCGCGAGCCGCGCGGCCCGCTCGCCGCCTGGGTGCTGCGGATGCAGGGCAACACCTCGCTCCTGGCGGTCGCGCTCTCGGCGCTCCTCCTCTGGGTCGACGCGGCGTGGGCGCTGCCCGGGGTGTGGCTGCTGCTGCTCGGCCACTCCTTCTACCTGCTCGGCGGGCTCGCGCTCCCGGCGTTCCGCGGCTGCGGCCTGCTCTACCAGGCGGCGGGGCTGGTCGCGCTCTGGCCGGCCGGGTGGGGGCTCGAGGTGTTCGCGGGGGCGATGCTGGCGGGGAACCTCTGGCTGGCGTGGGCGGTGTGGCGGGAGCGGCGGTAGGTGAGGTCAGCCGCCGTCTACGAAGGCCGAGCCGAGTATACTCCGTGGTATGAAAGTGAAGACATCGGTCACACTCTCCGAGGAGACCGTCCGCGCGATCGACGAGCTCGCCGGTCGGGGTACGAGCCGCTCGCGGGTCATCGAACAGGCGGTGATCGAACACCTCGATCGCCGCCGGCGGGCGAAGCGGAACGCCCGGGACGTCGAGATCATCAACCGGAACGCCGCCCGGCTCAACCGCGAGATGGAAGACGTCCTGGCCTACCAGATCGAGCCGTGAGGAGAGGCGATCTCTACCGGATCCGCCGGCCCGGCGGCGGTGACCCGAGGAAGAGTCGCGTCTTCCTCGTCGTCAGCCGCGAAGCGCTCATCGAATCCGGGTTCGCGAGCGTCATCTGCGCGCCCGTCTACAGCCACTACGACGGGCTGGCCACCCAGGTCGAGGTCGGTCCCGAGGACGGCTTGAAGCACCCGTCGAGCGTGTACTGCGATGCGCTCGTCAGCCTGCCGAAGACGAGTCTCACGGACTACATCGGGTCGCTCGGCGCGGAGCGCATGGAGGCCGTGAACCGCGCGCTGCGGGTCGCGCTCGACGTCGAGTAGGACCCGCCCGACCAGGGACGGACGAGGCGCTCAACCCGCGCGCAAGCTGTGCCCAAGACCGCGGCGCGGCTCGCCTCCGAGGTCGAGCGGGAGGCCTCGCCGAGCGGGCACGCGTTGCCGCCGCCCGGCCGGCCGCCACTCAGGGCCAGGGCGCGGACACGCGCACCCGCAGCAGCTCACCGAGCGGAGCGAAATGAGCGAGATCGCGGGTGATGATCGTAGCGCCGATCTCGCGGGCGGTCACCGCGAGGAGGAGGTCATGCCCGAAGCTCCTGCGCGCGAGGCTTGCCGCCATTCCGCCCCTGCGGCGCAGGCGGCGGTCGGCGTCGGCGGCCTTCTCCCAGGTGGCACGGGTCGGGACGTGGAGGCGCCGCCGGACGGCGAACGGCTCGAACAGCCCGCGCCGGAGCTGGAGCGCCTTGCGTGGCGTCTGCGCGCCGACGAGCAGCTCGAAGCCGACGACCGCGCTCAGCACGATGCGGGGCAGGTGGCTACGGTGAAAGGCTCGGAAGTCTTCGCCAAACGCGGGGTCGTTGAAGCTGTCGATGTAGACGTTCGAGTCGAGCAGGTACATCAGCCGGCGTCGTCCCGGTCTCGACGGAACGGATCGACGAAGCCGCCGCGGCCCACCAGGGTCTCCATCCCGCGGTCGATCTCCCGCTGGAAGGCCGCGAAGTCCTCCGCCAGGTCGAGGGCGCGGTCGATCGCTTCGGTCTCGGTGGCGACGCCGAATACCTGCTTGGCGCGATCGATCTTCCGCTGGTCGACGAAGAGGTTCTTCCGCCGCCGCGCGGAGCGGCTGGGAGTACGTTCGGTGCCAGGTGCGGGAGAGGTGAGCGCCATGCGGCCTCCAGAGACTTGGCATCTGTATGCTTAGCACAAGAATCTGTATCCGGCAAGCGCCCACCTCCTGATCCGCACCTCCTTTCAAGCTCGCAGCCGGGCCTCAGGGCAGGGTCTTGACCTTGTTGTCCCGCCTCAGGTCGACGTCGTCGAAGCCGGCCTCGAGCGAGCCGCCGGGCTCGTTCTTGCCCGCGAAAAGGACGACGTCCACCGCTTTCGTGGTCGGCCCGGTGACGAACCGCCCGTGGGCGCCGATCCAGGCGCCGTCGTCGCGGGTGATCTGCGCCGGGCCGAGCGGCGTGAAGCCGCCGCCGCTGCAGGTCTTGGTCGGGTGGAGGTGGACGCCGAGCCGGGCGCTGCCGGTCGCAGCGCCGGGGACGATCCGCAATAGCCCCGAGATCACGTACTCGGTCGCCGGCGCGACCGGGACGCACTGCGCGATCGCCGACACCGCGCCGCCGCCGCCGGACTGAGTGTTGGGCTGGAGCGCCGAGCCGGACGCGGGATCGGCCTTGCCGTCGGCGGGCGAGTAGACCGCCGACAGGCCCAGCCGCCAGCCGCCGAGCCCGGTGTCGAACGAGCCGTTGGCGAGCAGGTTCGGCCGCGCCTTCTGCGGGCTCAGGACGTCGATCAGGTAGTGGCCGGTGCGCAGGTCGGCCGGGGCGTCGAACTCGCGTCGGGCGAGCATCGACAGCCGTGTGCCCTCGGCCGAGAGCTGCGGCCGGTCGTTGCCGAGTCCCTGGTCGATCTGGTCGCTGTCGGTCAACGCCGCCACGTCGGACAGCCCCTGCTGCCAGAAGAAGATCTCGGGCGTGCCCTCGGGGTTGATCTCGTCGGTGCCCTGGCCGTTCGCGGCGACGAAGACGATGCGGTTGCCGTCGGCGCTGATCGAAGGCGCGGAGGGCCAGGTCGGTTCCTCCTTGCTCAGGAGCGTGAAGCCTTCACCGTCGACCCAGCGGTAAAGGCGATCGCCGGCGATGCCCTCGCCGGTGAGATCGCGGCTCGAGACCAGCGCGGCGACCGTACCGTCGCGGTTGAGGCTGGCGCGGACCACCGTGTCGCCGGGCTTGGTCTCGGTCAGCGCGCGGACGCCGGCGGTCTCGTCCCACAGGAAGAGGTCGCGGCCGAGGTCGTCGTTGGCGGTACGGTACTGGCAGTTCGATACGAACAGGATCCGGTTGCCGTCGCCGCTCAAGTCGATCAGGAGATTGCCGGCATTGGGTCCGCACGGGGAGCCGTCGGTGATCTGGGTGAAGCCGGCGCCCTGGTCCCAGAGGAAGACCTGCGTCTCGCCGCCGGGGTTCTCGCCGGTGTAGTCGTCCCGGCTGGAGAACGCGATGCGGGTGCCGTCCTCGCTGATCGCAGCAGCGAAGATGAAGACCTTCGGCACCGCGCCCGAGGTGAAGGTCAGCCGCTCCCAGCCGGACGCCTCGGTCCAGCGGTAGAGCTCGCTGATGGTGGCGCCGGTGTCGGCGAGGTCGCCGAAGGCGATCGCGGCCACGGCCGTGCCGTCGAAGTCGACGTCGAGGGCGCCGATGCTGTTGGGTCCGGGCTTGTTCGCCTCGTCGGTGATCCGCGTCGTTCCGGTCGCGTGGTCCCAGACGAAGATCTCGTGGTCGCCGCCGGGGAGGCCGGTGTCCGCGTCGAACACGACACGGCCGCCGTCGCCGCTGATCGGATGGCTCATCTCATGGGAGCCGGTACCTCCGATGTAGGTGGCCACGGTGTCGGCGCGCTCGACCACGGCGGCAGCGGGCGCCGCGGCGAGCAGGGTGAGCGCGAGGGTGGTGAGGGTCGCGATGCGCATGGGGTATCTCCTTCTCCCGGGCGGGCCCGGCGGTATCGAATCGGGTTGCGTGGCAATCTCTGTCTGGCGTGGGCGGCGGGGACGGCGGCAGGGAGGCAACCCGCCGTCCCCGCCACCCGCCCAGCCCTGTCCCGTCAGGGCAGGATCTTCACCGCGTTGTCCCGCCGCAGACTGACGTCGTCGAAGCCGGCAGCCAGCTCGCCGCCTGGCTCGTTCTTGCCCGCCAGCAGGAGGACTTCCACCGCACGGGTCGTCGGCGCCGTGACGAAGCGCCGGTGGGCGCCGATCCAGGCCCCGTCGTCGCGGGTGATCGCCGCGGCGATCGGGGGCGTGAGGCTGACCCCGCTGCAGTTCCTGGTGGCGTGCAGGCGGACGCCCAGCCGGGCGCTCCCGGTCACGGCGCCGGGGAGGATCCGCAGCAGTCCCGAGACCAGATACTCGGTGCTCCTGGCCACGGGGACGCACTGCGAGAACGACGACGCCACGGTGCCGCCGCCGTCCTGATCGTTGAACTGGAGCGCCGACCCGGAGGCCGGGTCGTCCTTGCCGTCGATGTCACCCGAGTACGCCGCATCGAGACCCAGCTCCCAGCCGCCGAGGCCGGTGTCGAACGAGCCGTTGACCAGCAGGTTGGGCCTCGCCTTCTGCGGGCTGAGGACGTCGATCACGTAGTGGCCGGTGCGCAGGTCGGCCGGGGCGTCGAACGCGCGCTCGGCGACCATCGACAACCGCGTGCCGTCGGCGGAGAGGTGGGGCAGGACGTTGCCGCCGGTCGGGTCGGTCTGGCCGCTGTCGGTCGCCGCCGCGACGTCGGGCAACCCCTGCTGCCAGAAGAACAGCTCGGGCGTGGCCTCGGGGTTGATCTCGGCGGTGCCCTGGCCGTTTCTGGCGACGTAGGCGATGCGGTTGCCGCCGGCGCTGATCGCCGGCGTGCGGAACAAGACCGACTGCTTGGTCAAGAGCATGAAGCCCTCGTCGCCGTCCACCCAGCGGTAGAGGTGGCTGCCGAAAACGCCCTCGCCGGTCAGGTCGTCGGGCGAGACCACCGCCGCGACCGTGCCGTCGCGGTCGAGGCTCGCGGCGACCAGGATGTCGGCGTTCTTGATCTCGGTCAGCGCGCGGACGCCGGCGGTCTCGTCCCAGAGGAAGAGATCGACGCCGAGGTCGTCGTTGTCGGCGCCGAACCGGCAGGTGGAGGAGAACAGAACCCGGCGGCCGTCGCCGCTCATGGCGTCGAGGTAGTTGCCGTCGATGGCGCCGCACGGGGTGCCGTGGGTGATCTGGGTGAAGCCGGCGCCCTCGTCCCAGAGGAAGATCTGCTGCACGCCGCCGGGGTTCTGACCGGTGAGGTCGTCCGTGCTGGCGAACGCGATGCGGCGGCCGTCCTCGCTGATCGCCGCGGCGAAGGGGTAGGTGGCGCCCGGGGTGAAGGTCAATTGCTGCCAATCGGCCTCGGCGGTCCAGCGGAAGAGGCGGTAGCCCGTGTTACCGGTGTCGGCGAGATCGCCGCTGGCGATCGCTGCGACCGCCGTGCCGTCGAAGTCGACGTCGAGGGCGCCCACCTTGTTGAGCCCCGGCTTGCTCGTCTCGTCGGTGATCTGCGACTTTCCGGTCTCGTGCTCCCAGATGAAGATCTCGTTGTCGCCGCCGATCAGGCCGGTGAACTCGACGAGCGCGACGCGGCGGCCGTCGCCGCTGATCGGATGATGCTCGCTGCCGGCGCCGAGGTAGGTGGCGACGGTGTCGGCGCGCTCGACCACGGCCGCGGCCGGTGCCGCGGCGAGCAGGGCGAGCGCGAGGGTGGTGGAAAACGCGGTGCGCATGGGAATCTCCTTCCCCCGGGCGAGGCCCGGGCGGTCTCGATATCGGGTTGTTCGGCAAGCGCGGCCGGGCGTGGGCGGAGGCGGGGACGGCGGGAGGGAGGTCAACCCGCCGTCCCAGCCACCCGCCCGACGCCTTCTTCGGGTCCGGGCGCGCGGGCTCGCGTGCCCCGGGTCGGTCGCCGGTCAGCCGGCGACGTCGTTCGCGTCGATGTCGAGCGTGATCATGAAGCCGTTGGTGCCCTTGAACTCGAACGCCTTGGGCCCGACGCGGTAGGCCTCGACCTCGTTCGGCATCAACACGAAGCCGTCGTTGCGCGGCGCGCCGAAGTAGCGCAGGTTGTCGATGACCACCGGCTGGTCGGTCATCCCCGGGTTGCGGCGCAGCGCGATCTCGGCGAGCCGGCCGCCGCCGAGGCGGGCCGCGGCGCGGTCCTTGCCGGCCGACCACTCGACCGCGGCGTCCTCCCCGACGTTGAACGACTTCCACTTCACCGGGTAGACGTGCCCGAGGGCGGTGGCGATCGCCGCGCGCTGCTCGGGGGTGACCGCGGGATCGAAGTGGACGGTCGCCCACTCGGTCTCGCCATTGCCGAAGTCCGCCCCCAGGTCGCCGGCGATCCAGAACCGCGCACCGTCGAGCCTGACGGCGCCGGCGTGGCCGCGGTTGACCTTGTACGCCATGTTGAAGCGACAGAAGTGCTCGCTGCCGTGCCCGTGGTGGTGCTCATGGCCGGCGGTCTTGGTGCCGAAGTAGCACTGGCAGAACATCGGGCAACTGCAGGCCTCGATGACGGTGGCGTTCATCGACCACGCGGCGCCGACGCCCGCGCCGGCCGCGGTCCAGCTCAGCACTCCCGCGAGAGCCAGGCCGACGCCGGCCAGGATCAGTTGATTTCGGTTCATCGCAGTTCTCCTCGAGCGGTCACCGCTCGCATGGTGGGAGCAGGTCGCAACCGCTCCGGTTTTTGTTCACGTCGATTACGCGCAAGGATTCGGCGGGAGTGTCACCGGGCGGTTCCGGGCTCCCGACCGCATCGCAGACCGAACCGCGGGGCGATCGAGGCGCCCGAGTCGCCGCCGGCCGGCGATCGTCTCAGGGCACGGCGCTCGACCAGGCGGCCACGCCTCCGGTCTCGAAGCCGTCCGCGAAGAGCCTGCCGTAGAGCACGGCCACGGCGCCGGAGTCCGGCTGGGGCTGCGGGTCGTACAGATTCCGGCCCGGAGCCCCGATCGCGAGGTCGGAGAAGCCGTTGCCGTCGAAGTCCCCGGCCGCCACCGACGTGCCGTAGAACGGCTCGCCGGCTCGATAGTCGGGGATCAGGCCGCTCGGGTCCTCGTTCGGGAAGATCGGAACAAGGCCGATCGGCCGGAGCTGCCGCGCGGCCCCGGCGAGGCCCTCGAAACGCCGGCCGGGCACGACAGAGACCGCCCCGGTGTTGGCGTGCAAGGAGGTCTCGAGGTCCTCCCCCGGCGTTCCGATCGCCAGGTCGTCGACGCCGTCGCCGTCGAAGTCCCCGGCCGCGAGCGCCCAGCCGAGGTTGTCGAACGCCTCGCCGTCGCCCGGGCCGTAGAGCAGGTCTTCGTAGATCCGGTGGACGCGCGCGGGCGTCAAGCCGGCCTGCGAGCCGTAGACGACCGAGACCAGGCCCATTTCCGAGGGCAGGGGCGTTCCCTGGCCGTCGAACCTGGGCGCGCCGATCGCCAGGTCGTCCCGGCCGTCGCCGTCGAAGTCCCCCGCCGCCAGCGCGAGGCCGAAGCGCATCCCGGGCTGTGCCTCGCCGCCGAGCCCGAGGCCGCTGAAGTACCAGTGGTCGGCGAAGATCAGCGAGGCCGGACTACCGTAGACGACCAGCACCGCGCCGACCTCTTCCTCCCTCGGCACGCCGATCGCGAGATCGTCGAAGCCGTCGCCGTCGAAGTCCCCGGCCGCCAGGGCGTAGCCGAATTCTTCGCCCGCCTCCGGCACGTCGGGCAGGCCCTCGCGACCCAGCCTCATCAGAAACCCGTCGAACGGCATCAGGCCGCCCCCGTGGCCGTGGGCGACGATGACGTTGCCGGAGGTGTTGAGCGCCGAGCTCTTGGCGTGGGGCGCCCCCATCGCGAGGTCGTCGTGGCCGTCGCCGTCGAAATCACCGACGGCCAACGCATGCCCGAAGCGATCCTCGTTGGCGACGCCGGTCCCTGTCCACGTTTCGAAAGGCACGCCGTTCACGCCCTGCAACAGCACCTGCTCGGCCACCGGTTGAATGCTCCCTTGAGCGGAGTGGAGGCCGTAGTGGATCTGCACCGCGCCCTCGAGGCCCCACGTGGTGTTGATGGCCTCGTTGCCCGGGATGCCCACGGCGAGATCGTCGTAGCCGTCGTTGTCGAAGTCCCCGGTCGCGAGCGCATGGCCGTACTCGTCGAACGCCTCGGCCGGCTCCGGAGCGCCCGGGGCGGCCGGGTCGAGCGTCTTCACGGTACCGAGCGGGGCTGCCGGCCCGCCGAGCCGCACCTGCACGGAGCCGCAGTCCCAGGTCACGACGTCGCAGTCGTTGCCGGGGATGCCGCCCGCCAGGTCGTCGAAGCCGTCGCCGTTGAAGTCGCCCGCGGCGACCGCGAAGCCGAAGTGGTCGGCGCCGCCGGGCGAGTGCGGGTACGAGCCGATCTCGCCGTGGAGCTGGGCGCCGGGCGCGGCGAGGCCGACCCAGGGGATCTGCTGGGCGCCGGCCAGGGCGGGGGCACAAAGCGCCGCCGCGCCGAAGGTCAGGACCGCAAGCAGGGCGAACCGGATCAAGGTGTGGGTGTGTGTGTTCATGTCGGTTACGCGCAGCGTCCCGGCGGGAGTGCCACCGAAACGCGCTCGGGCACCCGACCGGGCTCCGTGACCGAGCTCGATCGAGTGCCCGAGGGGTGGCGCCGGCTGCGCGCTCAGGGCACCGCGCTCGACCAGGCGCCCGCGCCGCCGGTCTCGAACCCGTCCGCGAAGAGCCGGCCGTAGAGCACGGCCACCGCGCCGGTGTCCGGCTGCGTGGTCGGCGTGAAGACGTCCCGGCTCGGCGCACCGATCGCCAGGTCGGCGATGCCGCTGCCGTCGAAGTCGCCCGCCGCGAGTGACGCCCCGTACGCCGGGAAGCCCTGGCGATAGTCCGGGATCAGCCCGGCCGGGTCCACGAAGTCGAGGGTGGTCAAAGCCCCCACCGGCCGGAGCTTGCGCGCGGCACCGGTGAGACCCTCGACGGGCCGGCCCGGCACGACCGACACCACCCCGACGCTCCCCAAGAAGGGCACGGGCAGCGCTCCCGCCGGGGTGCCGATCGCCAAGTCGTCAATGCCATTGCCGTCGAAGTCGCCCGCCGAAAGCGCCGATCCGAAGCGCGCCCCGGCATAGGGGCCCGGACCGTAGAGCGCGTGCTCGTAGAGCCAGTGCACGCGCAGCGGGTCCAGCGGCGGTCCGTAGACGACCGCCACGATCCCCATGTCCACGGGCTGGGGTTGCCCCTGGCCGTCGAACGTCGGCGCTCCGATCGCCAGATCGTCCCGGCCGTCGCCGTCGAAGTCGCCCGCGGCCAGCGTATGGCCGAAGCGCATCCCGGGCTGCGACTCGCCCCCGAGCTCCAAGCTGCCGAAGTACCGGTGGGAGGGGAAGATCAGCGACACCTCGCTGCCGTAGACCACCAGTACCTTGCCGACGTCGTCCTCGCCCGGCACCCCGATCGCCAGGTCGTCGAAGCCGTCGAGGTTGAAGTCTCCGGCCGCGAGGGCGTAGCCGAACTCGTCGTCCTCCTCGGGCATGTCGGGCAGGGCGTCGAGGTCCAACCTCATCAAGAACCCCCCAAAGGGCATGAGGCCGCCCGCCCAGCCGTGAGCGACGATGACGTTTCCGGCCCTCTCCCTCTCCGGGCTGATGGCCCAGGGCGCCGCGATGGCGAGGTCGTCGAAGCCGTCGCCGTCGAAGTCCCCGACTGCCAGCGCATGGCCGAAGCTCTCCTCGGTGGAGGGGGCGGTCCCCGACCAGGCGTCCAACGGCACGCCGTTCTGGCCTTGCTCCAGGGAGTGCCCCGCCGCCCCTTGGATGCCGCCGGGCGAGCCATGGACTCCGTAGTGAATCCGAACAGCGCCGCCGGGTCCCACCACATCGTCATCGCCCGGAACCCCGACCGCGAGATCGTCATCGCCATCGCCATTGAAGTCGCCGGTTGCGAGCGCCCTGCCGTACTCGTCGAAGGCCTCGGCCGGCTCCGGGGCGCCGGGGTGCGCCGGGTCGAGCGTCAGCGCGGCCCCGAGCGGACCCTCCGACCAGCCGAACCGGACCTGCACCGAGCCGCAGTCCCAGGTCACGACGTCGCAGTCGTTGCCCGGGATGCCGCTCGCCAGGTCGTCGAAGCCGTCGCCGTTGAAGTCGCCCGCGGCGACCGCGAAACCGAAGTGGTCGGCGCCGGTGGGGGAGTGCGGGTACTGGCCGATTTCGCCGTGAAGCTGGGCGCCCGGCGCGGCGAGGCCGATCCAAGGGATCTGCTGGGCCGCGGCCGGTGCCGGCGCCCACGACGCCGCCGGGCAGAGGGCCAGGAGCGCGAGGAGGACGAATCGTGTCGAGGGGTGGGTGTGCGTGTTCATGTCGGTTACGCGCAGCGTCCCGGCGGGAGTGCCACGGGAGGCGCTCTCGGGAGGTGCCGAGACCGCCGACACCCGGCCGGACGCCGGTCCGACGGCCGGGTAGAATCCGACTCATCGCTCGAAAGGTAACGATCCGATGGCGCAGTCGGGAAGGCCCCGGCCTGGAGAGTACGCGGCGTACGCCGCGCAGGACATCGACGCAGTGGCGGGAGCGGACGCCGTGGGCGCACTCGCCGGACAGAGAGAGCTGACCACACGACTGTTCCGTGCGCTGGAGAAGGCCGCCGACCTCGCCTACGCCCCCGGCAAGTGGACAGTCAAACAGGTGCTTGGCCACCTGGCCGACGACGAACGCATCTTCGCCTATCGAGCCCTGTGCATCGCGCGCGGCGATTCGCGGCCCCTGCCCGGGTTCGACGAGAATGCCTATGCGGGGGCGGCGCGCGCTGACCGTCTTTCGCTGAGCCAGCTCCTCGAGGACTACGTCGCGGTCCGGGAAGCGTCGGTCACCCTGTTCAGGTGCCTCGACGAGGAAGCCTGGCTGCGGCGCGGAACGGTGAACGGGTACGCGGCCACCGTAAGGGGTCTGGCGTTCCACATCGCCGGGCACGAGTTGCGCCATCACCGCGTTCTGCGTGAACGGTACTTCCCTTTGGTCACTTGAAAAAGGTCCCCCCGGCCAGGACGCTGGCGTCGAGGGCGACGCGGAGCCGGGGGCCTGTCCCCTCAGAGGCCGGCATGACCCCGGCGGTAGATCGGCGGGTATAGACTTCCCGCAATGTCCGCGCGGCGGGGGGCTACGGACGACGTGACGGACCTGCTGCGCGCCTGGCGCGGCGGCGACGATCACGCCGACGCCCGGCTCGTCGAGCAGGTCTACGCCACCCTGCGCCACCTCGCGGTGGCCCAGCTCCGCGGCGAGCGCCCCGAGCACACGCTCCAGCCCACCGCGCTCGTCCACGAGGCCTACCTGCGGCTGGTCGGCCAGCGCGAGGTCGACTGGCGCGACCGCGCCCACTTCTTCGGCCTCGCCGCGGTGACCATGCGCCGGGTCCTGGTCGATCACGCGCGCCGGCGCCAGGCGGGGAAGCGCACTCCGGAACGCGGCCCGGAACCGCTCAGCGTCACCACCGAGGACGGCGAGGCCGACCTGCTCGCGCTCGACCGCGCGCTCGACCTCTTCGCCCAGCGCTTCCCGCGCCAGGCGAAGGTGGTCGAGATGCGCTACTTCTCGGGCCTCGATTTCGAGAACGTCGCGCTCGCGCTCGACCTCTCGCCGCGCACGGTCAAACGCGACTGGAGCTTCGCCCGCGCCTGGCTCCGCGACGCGCTGACCGCGGCGCGAATGAGCGCGGGATGAGCGAGCGGCTCCCCGAGCTGTACGCCGACGCTCTCGAACTCGACGAGCCCGCTCGCCGCGACCTGATCGACCGCCTGCGCACCACCGAGCCGGCGCTCGCCGGGGAGCTGGCGCGCCTGCTCGCGGTGCCGGCGGCGGCGCGCTCGCCGATCGACGGCTCGCCGCTCGCGACGGCCGGGATCGATCCCGGCGAGGTGCCGGCGCCACAGCGGGTCGGCCCCTACCGGATCGTTCGCGAGCTGGGCCGCGGCGGCATGGGGCGCGTGTTCCTCGCCGAACAGGAGACGCCCGACTTCCGGCGCGCCGTGGCGCTCAAGCTGATCGATCGCCCGGGCCCCGACGAGGAGGCGGTGCGCCGCTTCCGCGACGAGGTGCGCATCCTCGCCGCGCTCGACCACCCCGGCATCGTGCGCTTCTTCGACGGCGGGCGGAGCCCGGAGGGGACCTGGTTCATCGCGCTCGGAGTCGTCGAGGGGGACGACCTCATCACCCACGCGCGGCGGGCGGGGCTCGGCGTGCTCGACCGCGTGCGGCTCTTCCTGGCGGTCGCGGAGGCGGTGGCGTTCGCGCACGAGCGCGGGGTGATCCACCGCGACCTCAAGCCGGCCAACGTCCTGGTCGGCCGCGACGGACGCCCGCATCTCCTCGACTTCGGCATCTCGAAGCTCCTGGCGCCCGCGGGCGCCGACGATCCGACGGTGACGCGCGCCGGCATGCGGCCGCTGACGCCGGCCTACGCGAGCCCGGAGCAGCTCGCCGGCGAGCCGGCGACCGCGGCCTCGGACGTCTACTCGCTCGGGGTGATCCTCTACGAGCTGCTCGCGGACCGGCGCCCGCTCGGCGCCGGAGGGTCCTCGGGACCGGCGCTCGAGCGGGTCTCCGCGCGTTCGGACCCCGAGGCGCCGAGCGCGGCGCGCCG
>CAZNIX010000095.1:0-12376 GCA_964573125.1 uncultured Thermoanaerobaculia bacterium | reverse complement strand
TCGACGCCGAGGCCGCCCGCGTCGGCCGCGAGCGGCTGGCCAAGCTCGAGAGCGGGCGCGAGACGGTCGCGGCCGGCGGCGAGGAGGCCGACGTCTTCTTCGACGCCCAGGCGCCGCGGCCGCGGCTGGTCGCGGTCGGCGCCGGGCACGTCACCATCCCGCTGGTCGCGATGGCCGCCGCCGCCGGGTTCGAGACCGTGGTCGTCGACCCGCGGCGCGCGTTCGCCACCCCCGAGCGCTTCGCCCACGCCGACCGCCTGCTCGCCGAGTGGCCCGACCGGGCGCTGCCCGCGGTCGGCCTCCACCGCGCGACCGCGGTCGCCGCCTTGAGCCACGACCTCAAGATCGACGTCCCCGCGCTCCGCCTCGCGCTCCGGAGCCCGGCCGGCTACATCGGCGCCCTCGGCTCGAAGAAGACCCACGCCAAGCGCGTCGCGGCGCTCGAGGAAGACGGCTTCAGCGACGCCGACCTCGCGCGCATCCACTCCCCGATCGGCCTCCCCCTGGGCGGCCGCACCCCGGCCGAGATCGCGCTCGCGATCCTCGCCGAGATCGTCGCCGCCGCCAACGGCGTCGCGCTCGAGCGGCGGCGGTAACGAGTTCCCCGCCCGGTTCGCCAAAGGGCGGTAGCCAGCGGGATCACTCCCGGCGGCCGCCTGCGATGCTCAAGGTCATCATCATCTCGGACATCCGCCTCTACCGGGAAGGGCTGGCGGAGATGCTGGCCTGCGACGGCCGGCTGGAGGTGGCGGGGACGGCGTCGTCGCTCGCCGCCGCCCGGGAGCGGCTCGACACCGTCGAGGCCGGCGTCGCGCTGCTCGACATGAGCATGCCCGACAGCGTGGCGGCGATTCGCGCCCTGACCGCCCGCAGCCGGCCGCTCAAGGTCGTCGCGCTCGGCATCTCCGAGACCCGCAGCGGGGTCTTGACCTGCGCCGAGGCCGGAGCCCAGGGCTACCTCTGCCGCGAGAGCTCGCTCGAGGAGCTGGTGGCCGCGGTCGAGAGCGCGGTCAACGGCGAGCTGCGCTGCCCGCCGCGGATCGCCGCCGCGCTGATGGACTCGGTCGCCCGCCTGGCCGCCCGGGTCGCCGGCGACGGCGGCGTCCAGCTCACCTGCCGCGAGCTCGAGATCGCCGAGCTGCTCGACCAGGGGCTGGCCAACCGCGAGATCGCCCTGCGCCTCCACATCGCGGTGGCGACGGTCAAGGTCCACGTCCACAACATCCTCGACAAGCTCGGCACCCGGCGCCGCGGCGAGGCGGCGGCGAAGCTCCGCCGCTTCGGCGTGCTCCACGCGCAACGCCGCTAGCGGCCGGCGTCCGGGCCTGCGACGCTCCCCCGAGTCGGGCCTTCGGCCCGCGCGCCTGCGGGTGCGTGTCCTGCTGCCACCGGTCGGAACCCGGTGGTGGCGTTGGGCGCCTTCGCGGCGCCGCCTCGACCAAAGGATCTAGATCTCGCAGTGCAGAGAATTCGCTCCGATGAAGTATTGCGTATGACCAACCGGCGCCGGGACAATCCCCGGCCGAGGACATGGCGCGTTGCAACGGATCCGAATCGTGGTCGGGAGGATGCCCCGCTTGCTGCACGACATCGTGGTGACCTCGCTGTCCCGCCAGCACGACATGGAGGTGGTGGACGCCGCCGAGGCGGGCGCCGGCCTGAGCCGGCTGCCCGCGGCGGCGGGCGCCGAGTTCCTGGTCCTGAGCGCGGCGGGCGCCGAGCTGGCGCCCGAGCAGCAGCGGCTGATGAGAGAGCGGCCGCGGCTGCGCATCCTGGCGGTCGACGCCGAGGGGCGCGAGGGCGTCCTGTACGAGACCGTGCCCGGCGCCGGGCTCCGGGGGCGGCCCCTGCCCGAGGTCTCGATGGAGCTGCTGGAGGCGGCGATCCGCGCCTCGGCCGCGGCCGCCGGCGGCGGCGAGCGCGAGGGGGCGGAGTAGCGATGCTCGTCGAGGCCGTCTCCCTGTTGCTGGCGCAACTGAACCAGTACCTCCGCCAGGCGGACGGCAGCCCGCTCGACGCCGCCCCGACGGCGATCTGGGGCAACATCGCCCAGGCCGATCACCCCGAGGTCGCGACCACGCTCGAGAACCGCCTGGTGCTGACCCTGGTCAGCGTCGACGAGGAGGCGACGCTGAAGAACGGCGTCGCCTTCAGCCGCGACGCCGGCGGCGGCGTGCTCTACCAGAACCGCCCGCTGCACCTCAACCTGATGCTGCTGTTCACCGCCAACTACCGCAACTACGAGACGGCGTTGAAGCGGCTGGCGCAGGTGCTGACCTTCTTCCAGGGCAAGCAGAGGTTCACGTTCGGCAACTCGCCGGGCGCCCCCCCCGCCCTCGCCGAGCTGTCGCTGACCATGGACCTGCTCTCGCTCAGCCTCGAGGAGATCAACCACCTGTGGGGCTCGCTCGGGGGCAAGGAGCTGCCGTTCGCGGTCTACCGCGGCCGGCTGGTGACCGTCGAGGACCGCCGCGTCCTCGCCGGCGGCGGGCTGATCCAGGAGGTCGAGGTCGTCGGCGTCGGCGGTTGACGCCCGCGATCGGAACGCCATGCGCTACGGCATCCTGTTCGAGGTCGAGATCCTCCACGACCACTTCCTCAGTCTCGGGGAGCGGGTGTTCGAGGCGCTCGACGAAGGCCGGCAACGGACGGTGCGCCGCGCCTACTCGGCCGGCGCCGCGCTGCGCGCGTTCCCGAGCGCCGACGCCGAGCGGGTGCTCGCCGGCCACCAGGCGGTCTTCCGCGCCACCGCCACCGGGTTCGTGGTCGGCATCCGCCTCGATCCCGCCGCCGCCGGCGACGTGCCGGTCCTGCCGCCCGGCCCGGACTTCCGCCTCCGCTTCGGCCTCGCAGTCCGCGACCGGCGGTTCTTCAACTACACGGCGCTCCCCGAGTCGGCCCCCGGCTTCTACTTCCTGAGCAACGGCTCGGGCAACGAGGCGGCGGGCTCCCGCTTCCTGTCCCGGCCGGTGCCCGCGTTCGAGGCCTCCCGCGCCTACGAGGCGGGCGAGGTCCGTGCCCAGAGCGCGGGCGCGACGATCGACCTGTTCCGCGCCGAGCGCGACACCGGTCCGTCCGCGACCCCGGTCGCGGCCGACTGGCGGCGGATTCCGCCCGACACCTTCGACCCCGCCCTCGCCTACGCCGCCGGCGACGTCGTGCTGTCCGCCAATCGGCTGTTCCGGGCGCGGGTCGACGGCCCGGGCGCCGATCTCGACGACGCCGGCGACTGGCAGCCGATCGGCGTCCTCGCCAACCAGTACGTCACCGCCGCCGACGCCCGCGCGCTGCGGCCGTCGCGCTTCGACCTCGACCTGAGCGCCGCGGCGCTGCCCCGGGCCGCGGTGCGCCTGCTGCGGCCCGGCGACGCCGTCCCCGCCTGGGAGCGCCTCTACGCCGCCGCCGCCGGCACCCTCGACGCCGTGCCCGTCGACCTCGCGACGATCGCGCCCGGCCCCTACCGGCTGGCGGTCTTCGACGGCGCCGGCGCCGAGGTCGCCGGCCTCGGCTTCGACCTCTACCTCGATCCCGAGGCGGCGCGCGCCGGCTGGCTCGGCGTCATCGAGATCGGCCCCGGCGCCGCCGGCCTCGCCCTGCTCGACGGCGGCGGCGCCCTGCGCTCGCCGCGCTACACCGTCCGTTTGCTCAACCGCGCCACCCGCTGGCGCTACATCTTCCCCGCGGCGCAGCCGACCGGGACCGGAGCCGAGGTGGCGGTGGAGGGGAGCGATCCCCGCGTCCTGGTCACCGCCGCCACCCGGCCGCTGACCCGGTTCGGCACCGGGGCCCGGCTGCAGGCGGATCTCCCGGCCACCCCGGCGGTGTCCGAGGAGGTCCTGCTGCCCGAGCCGGACGCCCGCGTCGTCCGGCGCCAGGACGACCAGTGGTTCTCCGAGATCCACACCATCAACCTTCCACTCTGAGCGACCTACGCCATGGCTTTGAACCTCAGAACACCCGGCGTCTACATCGAGGAGGTCACCCGCTTCCCGCCCTCGATCGTCCCCGTCGAGACCGCCATCCCGGCGTTCCTCGGCTACACCGAGCGGACCAACAGCGGCGGCCTCGACCTGGTCAACCGCGCGGTCGCGATCGACTCGTTCCTCGAGTTCGAGCAGCTCTTCGGCTCGGCCCCGGTGAACACCGGCATCACGGTGACCCTCGACCCCGACGGCAGGGTGGTCGGCGGCGTCGCCGACCCCGGGCTGGGAGCGAACGCCCGCTTCCGCACCGCCAGCGCGCTGCGTCACTTCTACGACAACGGCGGCGGGCGCTGCTACGTCGTGAGCCTCGGCGGCTACGGCGCGAGCGCCACCGCCTCGGACGTCGTCGCCGCCCACCTGGCGGGGCTCGCCGCGCTGGCCAGGGAGGACGAGCCGACGCTGATCGTCCTGCCCGACCTGAGCGCCCTGGCGCCGGCCAGCCCCGGCGGCGCGCCCGAGATCGCCGCCGCGCGGGCGAGCTACCACAGCGTGCTGATCCAGGCGCTCGACCAGTGCGCCCGGCTCGGCGACCGCTTCCTGATCTGCGAGGTGTGGGGCGGCGAACAGCCCGGCAGCGACGGGATCGACGCCTTCCGCGACGGCATCGGCACGCGCAACCTCAAGTACGGCGCCGCCTACCACCCGTTCATCCACACCACGCTGCCGTGGCGCTGGAACGAGGCGGGGGTCACGATCGCCCAGCTCGCGAGCCGCAACGCCGACGGCACCCTGACCCGGCCGGGGGCGCTCGACGGCCGCACCCTGGCGCAGCTCCTCGCCGACGGCGCCACCGCGGCCTACGCCGCCGTGCGCCAGGAGCTCGACCGCTTCAGCGTCGTGCTGCCGCCGGGCGCCGCCGTCGCCGGCGTCTACGCCACCGTCGACCGGACGCGCGGCGTCTTCAAGTCGCCGGCCAACGAGAGCCTGGCCTCGGTGCGCGCGCTGGCCGTCGACATCGACAACGACCTCAACGACCAGATGAACGTCCACGCCACCGGCAAGTCGGTCAACGCCCTGCGCTTCTTCACCGGCAAGGGCCACCTGGTGTGGGGCGCCCGCACCCTGGCCGGCAACGACAACGAGTGGCGCTACGTCGCGGTCCGGCGCTTCTTCAACATGGTCGAGGAGTCGTGCCGCAAGGCCACCGAGCCGTTCGTGTTCGAGCCCAACGACGCCAACACCTGGATCCGGGTCAAGGCGATGATCGAGAACTTCCTCCTGGTGCAATGGCGCCAGGGGGCGCTCGCCGGAGCCAAGCCGGAGGACGCCTTCTACGTCCGCGTCGGGCTCGGGGAAACGATGACCGCCCAGGACATCCTCGAAGGCCGCATGCACGTCGAGATCGGCATGGCCGCGGTGCGGCCCGCCGAGTTCATCGTCCTGCGCTTCTCCCACAAGATGCAGGAGGCCTGAGTGCCATGAGCTTCAAGACTCCCGGGGTCTACGTCGAGGAGATCACCACCTTCCCGCCCTCCGTGGTGGCGGTCGAGACCGCCATCCCGGCGTTCATCGGCTACACCGAGAAGGCGGTCGCCGCCGACGGCCGGAGCCTCTCGCGCCGGCCGACGCGGATCCGCTCGCTGCTCGAGTTCGAGGAGCGCTTCGGCGGCGCCTTCCGGCCCGCCGCCTACCGGGTGCGGGTCGACACCGCCGCCGGCAACGCGGTCGGCGCGGCCACGCCGGTGGACGCGGCGGACGCCGAGCGCCACTACTACCTGCACGGCTGCCTGCGGCACTTCTACGCCAACGGCGGCGGTCCCTGCTACGTCGTCGCGGTCGGCTCCTATGCCGACGCGCCCGCGCTCGGCACCGCGACCAGCGGGCTGCTCGGCGGCCTCGCCCCGATCGCGAGCCTCGACGAGCCGACGCTCCTGGCCTTCCCGGACGGGGTGTCGCTCGCCGCCGCCGAGCTCGGGTCGCTCCAGGTCGCCGCGCTCGCCCAGTGCGCCCGGCTCGGCGACCGCTTCGTGATCACCGACCTGCGCGACGGCCACCTCGCGGCCGCGCCCGGCAGCGACCCGGTCGCCGCGTTCCGCCAGCAGGTCGGCACCGCCAACCTCAAGTACGGCGCCGCCTACTACCCGTGGGTGCGCACCGTCTACCGGCCGGCGATCCGCTTCCACCACCTGCGGCTGGTCACCCCCGCCGACGCGCCGATCCCGCCCGGGACGCTCGACGCCCTGACCGGCGACCCGGCGCTCGACGTCCTGGTGCCCGCCGCCCGCGACGCCGACGGCGACGCCGCGGCGGTGGTCGCCGCGGTCGACGCCGGCGTCGGGCTCGCGCTCACCCTGACCCGCGACAACCTCGCCGGCCTCGGCGGCCACTTCGCCGCCCTGCTCGCGGCGCTGCGGGCGACCGCGCCGAGCCCGGTGCCGCCCATCCGCGCCGCCTTCGGCAACCTCGCGGAGCTGCCGCGGAGCCTCGCCCTGGCGCTCCAGACGCTCGACGCGGACGCCGGCCTGAGCCCCGTGCTCGCGCGCGAGATCGACGCCCTGCGCGGCGACGCCGCGCTGGTCGGCGCGGTGATCGAGCTGATCGCCCTGGAGAAGAACGAAGACTTCCGCAACTGCATCGCCACCGTCCGCACCGAGGCCAACGTCCACACCGCCTACGCGCCGCTCGACGGCACCCCCTGGATCGCCCCCAACGCCAACGCGGCGGCGATCGCCGCCAACCCCGCCGACTTCGGCGACACCGCCGCCGCCGCCCTGCGCCAGACCGCGCTCGCCGCGGCCTCCGCCCTCGAGCAGCCGTTCGGCCGCCTCGCCGCCGCCCTGCTCGCGATCTACGAGACGGCGGAGTTTCTCGCCGGCGACGCCGAGCGCCAGCTCTTCGATCGCCACCCGGTCTACCGCGACGTCGCCGAGCGGGTCGCGAGCACGATGAGCCTGCTGCCGGTCGCCGGCGGCGTCGCCGGGATCTACGCCGCCACCGACCGCACGCGCGGCGTCTGGAAGGCCCCGGCCAACGTCTCGCTCGCCGACGTCGTCGGCCCGGCGGTCAAGCTCAACGACCAGGACCAGGCCGGCCTCAACGTCCACGACACCGGCAAGAGCGTCAACGCCGTCCGCGCCTTCACCGGCAAGGGGACGCTGGTGTGGGGCGCGCGCACCCTCGCCGGCAACGACAACGAGTGGCGCTACGTCGCGGTGCGGCGCTTTTTCAACATGGCGGAGGAATCGATCAAGAAGGCGACCGAGCCGTTCGTCTTCGAGCCCAACGACGCCGGCACCTGGGTGCGGGTGCGGGCGATGATCGAGAACTTCCTGACCGTCCAGTGGCGCCAGGGCGCGCTCGCCGGCGCGGTGCCCGCCCGGGCCTTCTTCGTCCGCGTCGGCCTCGGCGAGACGATGACGGCGCAGGACATCCTCGAAGGGCGGATGGTGGTCGAGGTCGGCATGGCGGTGGTCCGCCCCGCCGAGTTCATCGTGCTCAGGTTCGCACACAAGATGCAGGTCTCGTGATCCGGAGACGAGAACCGTTCAACTTCACGTTCCGAACAGAGGAAGGGTTCCGAGCCATGGCCGAGTATCCCCTGCCCAAGAGCCATTTCCAGGTCGAGTGGGGCGGCACCAAGATCGGCTTCACCGAGGTGACCGGTCTCGAGGTGACGACCGAGAAGATCGAGTACCGCGACGGCGCCAGCAAGGAGTACGTCAAGCTCCAGATGCCGGGCATGCAGAGCTTCGGCGACCTCACCCTCAAGCGCGGCACCTTCGCCGGCGACAACGAGTTCTACCAGTGGTGGAACACGGTGTCGCTCAACACCATCGAGCGCCGGGACATCACGATCAGCCTGCTCAACGAGGAGCACGAGCCGGTGGTGGTGTGGAAGGTCAAGAACGCGTGGCCGACCAAGGTCACCTCGACCGAGCTCAACGCCACCAGCAACGAGGTCGCGATCGAGACGCTGGTGCTCGCCCACGAGGGGCTGACGATCGAGAACGGCTGAGCCGATGGCGTTCGAGTACCCGCAACCGGGCTTCCACTTCGCGGTGGTGTTCGAGCTGCTCCCGCAGTTCCCGAACGACGTCCGCTTCCAGCAGGTGAGCGGCCTGACCGCGACCACCGAGTTCCAGCCCTGGCCGGAAGGGGGCGAGAACCGCTTCACCCATCAGCTCCCCAAGGCGTTGAAGTTCGGCGACCTGGTCTTGAAGCGCGGCAAGTTCCTCGGCTCGGGCATCCTGCACTGGGCGCGCAAGGCGATCGAGCGCTTCGAGTACGAGCCGACCAACCTGATGATCTCGCTGCTCAACGAGGACACCGTGCCGCTCTACAACTGGTACGTGGTCAACGCCGTCCCGAAGGCGCTCGACATCTCCGGCATCGACGCCATGAACAGCCAGATCGTGGTCGAGTCGCTGACGCTGAGCTACCAATACTTCAAATACTACGACCCGGCGAGCATCGCGCTCGACGCGGCGGCCGGCCTGAGCGCGAGCGTCGGGATCAGCCTCTAGGAGCGCGACCGCGATGCCGATCGAGATCCGCGAGCTGGTCGTCCGCGCCCGCATCGACCCCGGCGCCGAGCGCTCCGCGCGCGCCGGCGGCGAGGCCGACGCGGCGCCGCGCGAGCGCGAGCAGGAGATCGTGCGCGCCGCGGTCCGCGAGGCGCTGCGCGCGGTCGACGACCGGCGCGAACGGTGAGGCGGCGATGCTGTTCGATCAGGGCAAGCTGGAGAAGATGACGCTGCGCGCGTTCCTCCCCCAGAGCAGCCCGGCGGAGGCGCCCCGAGTGTCGGAGGACCCCGCCGACACCTACGTGGTGCAGGTCAACCCGAGCACCTACACGCTCAACCACCTGCTCCACTACGCCGACCGCCGCGGCCAGGGCGACTCCGGCAGCGACGCGGTCTACAGCGGCAGCGAGCCGACCACCCTCAACTTCGAGTTCCTGTTCGACGGCACCGGGGTGGTGCCGGCGCGGTCCGAGCTCGGCGACGTGCCGCTGGTCGGCGCCGTCGCCTCGGCGCTCGCCGGCGGCGACGAGTTCGACGTCATGGCCGAGATCCAGAAGTTCAACCGGGTGGTCTACGACTACGCGGGGGAGGTCCACCGCCCGCGCAAGCTGCTGCTGATCTGGGGCACCCTCGAGTTCGCCTGCGCCCTGGTCTCGCTCAACTACCGCTTCACCCTGTTCAAGCCGGACGGCGCGCCGCTGCGGGCGGTCGCGGCCGCCGGCTTCCGCGAGGCGCTCTCCGACGCCGAGCGCGAGCGCCGCGACAACCCCAGCTCGCCCGACCTCACCCACCTCCGCGAGGTGCGCGAGGGCGACACGCTGCCGCTGCTCGCCCACCGCGTCTACGGCGACCCCGCGCTCTATCTCGAGGTGGCGCGGGTCAACAAGCTGGTCAACTTCCGCCGCCTGCGGGCGGGCAGCCGGGTGGCGCTGCCGCCGGTGGCCAAGGGGACCGCGGCGTCGGCCAAGGGAGCCGCCTCGTGACCCGGCTGCTGCCGCTGGCGCGCAACCCGGACGTCGTCAGCCTCGCGGTCGAGGTCGACGGCGAGGAGCTGCCCGCGACGGCGCCGATCCTGGCGGTCGAGGTGGTCCACGCGGTCAACCGCATCCCCTATGCCCGCCTGCGCGTGGCCGACGGCGACCCGGCGGCGGCGGACTTCCCGGTCAGCGCCGGCGAGCTGTTCCTCCCGGGCCGCGAGGTGAGCGTGCTCGCCGGCTACCACGGCGAGACCGAGCCGGTGTTCACCGGCGTGGTCACGCGGCAGCGGGCGGTGGTGCGCCGCACCGGGTCGTGGCTCGAGGTCGAATGCCGCGCGCCGGCGTTCAAGATGACCCTGACCCGCCGCAACCGGCAGTTCGAGGAGGTGACCGACAGCGACGTCGCCGCGACCCTGCTCGGCGAGCACGGCCTGACCGCCGACCTGCTCGCCACCGACGTCGTCCACCCGGCGCTGGTCCAGTACCAGGCCAGCGACTGGGACTTCCTGGTCAGCCGGCTGGAGGCCAACGGCCAGCTCGTGGTCGCCGACGGCGACAGCGTGCGCAGCTACCGGCCGGCGCTCGCCGGCGAGCCGGCGGCCGAGATCCGCTACGGCGCCACCCTGCTCGAGCTCGACGCCGAGTTCGACGCCCGCGCCCAGAGCGGCGCGCTCCGCGCCCTGGCCTGGGACCCGGCCGGCCAGGAGCTGCTCGAGGCCGCGGCCGCGGATCCCGCCTGGGCGGGCAACGGCGACCTGAGCGCCGACGACATGACCGCGGCGAGCGGCCGCGACGAGGACCTGCTCCGCCACGGCGGCAGCCTGGCGGCCGACGCGCTCCAGGCCTGGGCCGACGGCGCGCTGCTGCGCTCGCGCCTGGCCGCCGCCCGCGGCCGGGCGCGCTTCCAGGGGCTGCCCGGGCTGGCCCCCGGCGGCGTGGTCGAGCTGGCGGGCCTGGGGGTGCGCTTCAACGGCAAGGTCCACGTCACCGCCGTCCGCCACGAGTTCGTCGACAACGACTGGGTGACCGACGTCGAGTTCGGCCTCGGCCGCGAGACCCACGCCGAGCGCTTCGCGGTCAGCCACCCGCCGGCGGCCGGGCTGGCGCCGGCGGTGAGCGGCTTGCAACTCGGGGTGGTCACCCAGCTCGCCGACGACCCCGCCGGCGAGCACCGGATCCGCGTCAAGGTGCCGGTCGCGGGGATGGACGAGCAGGGGGTCTGGG
Source organism: uncultured Thermoanaerobaculia bacterium (assembly GCA_964573125.1). Lineage (GTDB taxonomy): Bacteria > Acidobacteriota > Thermoanaerobaculia > Multivoradales > JBCCEF01 > CAVSQV01. Next base: position 1,729 of record CAZNIX010000095.1, on the reverse strand, counting down.
CGCGGGTCGCCACGCTCGACGCTGGCGCCGGGCGGGGGACCTTCTTCCGGCCCGGGGTCGGCGACGAGGTGGTGCTCGGCTTCCTCGACGACGACCCGGCCCAGCCGGTGGTCCTCGGCATGCTCCACAGCAGCGCCAAGGCGCCGCCGATCGAGGCCACCGAGGACAACCACCAAAAGACCTACGTCTCGGCGAGCGGCCTGAGCGTGCTGTTCGACGACGAGCAGAAGGTGCTCACGCTCGCCACCCCCGGCGGCAACCGCCTCAAGCTGACCGACGCCGACGGCGGCATCGTGCTCGAGGACCAGAACGGCAACACGCTGACCCTCGACGCCGCCGGCATCACGCTCGAGAGCGCGGCGGCGGTAGCGGTCAAGGCGACGACCGATCTCAAGCTGGAAGGAGTCAACGCCGAGCTCAAGGCCTCGGCCGCGCTCAAGGCGCAGGCGAGCGCCTCGGCCGAGGTCTCGAGCAGCGGCACGACGACGATCAAGGGCGCCCTGGTGCAGATCAACTGAGGCTCGCCGGGGCCAGGGACCCGGGGAGCGGAACGGATCGGAGACGACGGCGGATGCCCCCGGCGGCGCGCGTAGCCGACATGCACGTCTGCCCGATGGTGACCGGGACCGTGCCCCACGTGGGCGGCCCCGCGCTGCCGCCGGGCGCCCCGACGGTGTTGATCGCCGGCATGCCGGCGCTGCGCCTGGGCGACCTGCTGACCTGCACCGGCCCGCCGGACGCCGTGATCGCGGGCAGCGCCACCGTCCTCGTCGGCGGCCTGCCCGCCGCCCGGCTCGGCGACGCGACCGCCCACGGCGGCACCCTCGTCGCCGGCGCGCCGACCGTGCTGATCGGAGGCTGAGCTGGCCGCGAGCAACCAGTTCCTCGGCACCGGCTGGAGCTTCCCGCCGACCTTCGCCAACCAGGGGCGCAGCGTGCGCATGGCGGAGGCCGAGGAGGACATCCGCCAGAGCCTGCACATCCTGCTCGCGACCGCCCTCGGCGAGCGGGTGATGCGGCCGACTTTCGGCTGGAAGCGCGACGCCCTGCTGTTCGAGCCGCTGTCGACCTCCTTCGCTACCCTGCTCAAGCGCGAGGTCGAGACCGCGATCCTGTTCTTCGAGCCGCGCATCGAGCTCAACCGGGTGGCCTTCGAGACCCTGCCCGACCGGGAGGGGCGGATCGAGCTGCGGCTGGACTACACGGTGCGCGCGACCAACACCCGCACCAACCTGGTCTTCCCGTTCTACCTCGACGAGGCCGCCCCGCCGTGAGCACAGACCTGTTCCGCCGCTACCGCAGCCTGCTCAAGGCCGACGGCACCAACCAGCTCCAGCGCACGCTGCCCGCGCTCGAGCGCGGCTACATCCGGCCCGACGAGCGCTCGCTCTCGGACCTCGTCGGCTACGCCCGGCGGCTGGCCGCGGAGGTCCGCTTCTACAACCTGAGCGGCCAGGCGACCGGCGACTGGCGCGCCTTCCTCGAGCCGCTGCTCGCCGGTCCCGCGACCGACCGCCCGCTCGCCGACGACGCGCTCTCCGCGGCGCTCGCCGCGCGGCGCGACTGGCCGCCCCACCTCGCGCTGTTCGTGGTCTTCCTGCGCCTCTTCCGCCACCTGCAGGACGACCTCAACGAGCTGCCCGAGCGCCACGTCCGCCACTTCTACGAGGCGGCGCTCGGCCTCGCCCGCCGGCCGCCGGCGGCCGACGGCGTCCACGTGCTCTTCGAG
>CAZNIX010000094.1:1737-12462 GCA_964573125.1 uncultured Thermoanaerobaculia bacterium | reverse complement strand
CCGCAGCCGGCGAGCCATGCCGCGGCCAGGAGGCAGGCTCCCGCCGCCGCGGCCCGCTCCCCCGCCGCCGCAACCTCGCCGCGCGCCGCCGCCCCCCGCGCCTTGCCCGCCGCCACCCGCCGGCGCATCTCGTCGAGGGCGTCGAGCGAGAGCACGCGGATGCGCGCTTCCGGCTCCTCGCCGCCGGCGGTCTCGACCCGCACCTCGGCGACGCCGAACGCGCGGTGGAGCGGGTTCTCGATCGAGCCGATGTTGTGGATCCGGCCGTAGGGGATGTGGCGGCGCTGGCGGAAGACGAACCCCGACTCGATCACCAGCTCGTCGGGACGGTAGGCGTAGCGGAACGAGAGGTAGCGGACGACCGCGACCAGCGCGTAGGGGACGACCAGGGCCATCGCCCACACCGACGGGTCGGCGCTGCGCCGCGCCGCGAACAGCACGAACAGCCCAGGCACGAGGAGGCTCCGCGCCTGGGCGCCGAGGATGAACAGGATCGACACCGGGTGCAGCCGGCGCGGGCCCTCGGCGGCCGCCGCCGGGCGTGCGGTCGGCTCGCCACGCGCGGCGCCGGCGGGGTGTGCGGTCGGCTCGCCAGGCGCGACGCCGGCGGGGCGCGCGGTCGGCTCGACGTTCGCGCCGGGGGCGGTCGGCGCGGTCGGCTCGCCGGGCGGGGTCTCTCGCCCGCCGGCCTCGGGCTCAGACCGCATCGTCCTCGTCCACCGCCGCCAGGCGGTCGCGGATCGCCAGGGCGTCGCCGTAGGCGAGGCCGGGGAGCGCCACCCGCGAGTGGTCGGTGCCGGCGGTGTAGAGCACCAGCGTGCCGAGCCCGAGCGCGCGCTCGAGCGGCCCCTGGACGACGTCGGTGTGCTGCACGCGGGAGCGCGGCACGGCGACCTCCTCCCGCCACCAGACGCCGCGCCGGATCTCGATCCCGCGCCCGGTGACCCGGTAGGAGGCGTGCCGCCACGCCTTCGCCGGCCAGGCTTGGGCGAGCACCGCCTGGAGCGCGACCAGCGCGCCGAGCCCGCCGACGCCGGCGGCGTAGAGCGCCGCGGGCAGCCCGACGAACGCGAACACCAGTGACGCCATCGCCCACGCCATCGCCAGCACCGCGACCCCGATCCAGCGTCCGATCCGCTGGCGGGTGATCCAGTTGCGGTCGAGCTTGCGCTCGTGGCCGAGCAGGGGGTCGCCCGTGGGCGGCGCCGCGGTCGAATCCCGCCCGGCCGCCGGCGCCGGCGCTGCGGCGGCCCCCGCCCCTGCGGCCACCGCAGCCGGCTCCCCGTCCACCGCGCGGTCGTCGTTCATGCGGGCGCCAGTATAGGCGCAGCCCCGGCCGACCGCCCGCCGGGGCGGGACCTGGGACCCGCCGGCGGTGCAGCGGCGGCCACCCGATGGGGGGGTTCTGTGCTACTCTGTTTATGGTAGGTTTCGACCCTAAACCAGGAGTGTACGGCACATTGAAACCACAAGTGTTCCGTCCCTCCAAAACCACGGCTGGGCTCCCCACCCGGCCCCGGAGTACCCCCATGAAGCTCTTCTTTCACGCCAGCCTGCCGTTCCTGCTACTGCTCCTCGCACCGTTCACCGCCGGCGCCGCCCAGAGCCCCTACCTCGGCATACCCATCCAGCTCCCGGCCACCCTCCAGGCCGAGGACTACGACCTCGGAGGCGAGGGCGTGGCCTACCACGACACCACCGCCGGCAACGTCTTCGGCGCCTACCGGCCGACGGAGGACGTGGACGTCGGCGCCATTCCCTCCGGCAGCGGCGGCGGCTACCACATCGGCAACCTCGCCAACGGCGAGTGGGCCGAGTACACCGTCAACGTGCCGGCGACCCAGAGCTACGAGGTCAAGCTGCGGGTCGCCTCGGCCTTCGCCGGGACGGCGACCTTCCACCTCGAGCTCGACGGCGTGCCCGTCTCGGGGAGCCAGACCGTGACCTCGACCGGCGGCTGGCAGACCTACGTCGAGAAGATCATCCCGAACATCTCACTCACCGCCGGCAGCAACCGCGTGCTGCGCATCGCGTTCGACACCGGCGCGTTCAACCTCGACTGGATCCTGATCGGTCAGCCGCCCTACGGCGGCGGGTCGCCGCCGAGCCTGCCGGCGCAGCCGGTCGAGGCCGAGAACTACGACCTCGGCGGCGAGGGGATCGCCTACCACGACACCACCGCCGGCAACGTGTTCGGCGCCTACCGGCCGACCGAAGACATGGACGTCGGCGCGATCCCCGGCGGCGGCTATTTCGTCGGCTTCATGGCCGACGGCGAGTGGGCCGAGTACACGGTCAACGTCACCCAGACCGCGGTCTACCAGATGGTCGTGCGGCTCGCCTCGCCGAACGCTGCGACGACCCGCTTCCGGGTCCTGCTCGACGGCCAGGACATCTCCGGCGGCCAGGTCGTCACCAGCACCGGCGGGTGGCACACGTATGTCGATCGCGTCATCCCGGTCGGGGTGATCGCAGCCGGCAACAACCGCGTCCTCCGCTTCTCGTTCGAGATCGGCGCCTTCAACTTCGACCGCTTCCAGCTTCAGGTCCTGTCGCAGTACACCGGCCCGGTGACCCGGCACCCGCTCAACCGGCGTTACTTCCTGGGCACCAACAGCACCGCGTGCAAGGCGGTGTACCTGGCCGGCACCGAGCACCGGGCCAACGTCCAGGACGTCGGCACCAGCTACCCGCCGGCGGCGTTCAACTTCGCCGGCGCCTACCCGCCCGCCGGCGCCCCCCTGGCCAACTTCATCCGCGGCTGGCACTGGGAGCACTCCCGGTGGATACGGAACAGCGGCGTGAACGACTGGATCTTCCCGCTCCCGTTCGCGCGCACCGGGCCGGGCAACGCCAACGACGGCAAGCTCCGGTTCAACCTCACCCAGTACGACGGCGGCTACATCTCGCGGCTCCAGAGCCGGGCGACGACCGCCGGCAGCGAGGGCATGGTCCTGAGCCTGATGCTCTTCCAGGGCTTCAGCGTGCAGAAGCTCGACCCCGGAGAGTTCAACTACCCCAACCACCCCTTCCGCTGGGACGCGGGAGGGACCCAGAACAACGTCAACGGCATCGACGGCGACTGGGTCAGCCCGGGCTCCTGCAACCCCACGAACTGCGAGGGCGCCGAGATGCACACGCTCGTCGCCGGCAAGCCGGCCGCGGTGGCCAACGCCCAGGACAATTACGTGCGCCAGATGGCAACCAGCCTGAACGGCTACAAGAACATCTTCTGGGAGGTCTCCAACGAGAGCAACTCCGGCTCACTGCCGTGGCAGAACTACATCGCCGGGGTGATCCGGACCCACGAGGACACGATGGCCAACCGCCACCAGGTCTGGATCTCCGCGGCCCAGGGCGTGACCAACCTCGCCACCTACACCAGCGCGGGGGACGTCGTCTCGCCCTCGATCAACCAGCTCGCGGTCGACGCGTTCGGCGCCGCGATCCCGAAGCAGGCCGCCTGGCCGTTCAACGGTCAGCCCTATCACGACAATCCCCCGGTCACCTCCGGGTCGAAGATCGTCGTGCTCGACACCGACCACCTGAAGGCCACCTGCGAGGGCTCCGGAGGAGCCGTGCTCAACTGGTGCAACCGGGCCTGGGTGTGGAAGCTGTTCACCCGCGGCTACCACGTGGTGATGCTCGACGACCTCGACGCCCTGTTCCCCGCCACCGCCGACGAGCGGGCCAACGTCCGGGCGGCGATCAACCAGACGGTGGACTACTCGAAGAAGATCCGGCTGGTCGACATGTCGCCGCAGCGCGAGACGACGACCACGCCCTGCTCGACCGGCTACTGCCTGTTCACGAGCAACGACCCCGACCCCAACCCCTACGCCGCGGCCACGCCCAACGGCAACCAGTACCTGGCCTTCAAGCCGACGACGACCAGCTCGGTGACGATCGCCAGCCTGCCCGCCGGCACCTACAGCGGCGAGTGGTTCCGGGTGAGCAACGGCACGGTCAACGCGGTCGCCGCCTTCAGCCACGGCGGCGGCAACCGCGTCCTGACCTCGCCGTTCGGCACCGCCGAGGCGGTGCTGTGGCTCAAGAAGAGTGGCGTCGTCTTCCCGTGCTCGTAGGGGTTCGCAGGGAAACGGGGCCCGCCGCCCGCGGGCGGGTCCCCTTCCCGCCGGTCGCCGTCGGGGCGGGGCGCGGCGCGGCGTGGCCAGACCCCCGATCCGGGCCGGGGTCGCGATCGAGACCCGCGGCCCGGACCGGGAGCCGAGGTGCTCACGGGTTGCCGCTCACCGTCAGGTAGTAGGTGAGGTCGACCGGCCCGGCCAGCGGGTGGTCGTCGAAGTTGTCGAACTGGCAGAAGCGGCCGCCGAAGTGCAGCGTGTGCTCGCCGGGCGCGAGCGCCGGCAGCATCGCCCAGAAGCCGTCGGTGATCGCTTCGGGGTCGACGATCCCCGGCGGCAGCGTGTTCGGGCCGTCGCCGGTGTCGAAGTAGAACGGCGGCGACTGCACGCGCGCCGCGGGCGCGACGTAGGTCGCCGGCTGGCCGTCGATCTCGACGAACATCTGGCACGCCCGGGTCCCCGGGAAGCCGAAGTCGGCGAAGATGCCGGGCACGAGGTCGCTGAGGATGCCGTCGAGGACGGAGCGCTTCTCGTCCACGGTGACGGTCTCGCCGGGGCCGTTGAAGAACACCGCGTTGAGCAGCGGGAGAAACAGCGGCTTGTTCTCCTGCACCGTGCACGAGCGCACGGCGGTCACCCCGGCCGGCGCTCCGGCCAGGTACCACACCGGCCCCTGCTGCCCGAGCGTGCAGTCGACCGCGCCGTCGTTGTTCTGCGGGTTGACCGCGACCGGGATCGAGGTCATCCACTGCCACCAGCGCGCCGCGTACTCCTCGTAGCCGTTGCCCGCCGTGGTCCCGACCTGGGGGCCACCGGCGAACGCCGAACCGGACCCCGCGACCACCAGCAGCGCGGCCAGCGTCGCGGTCTTGACGAACGAATTCCTGAACATCGAAGTTTCCTCCAGTGGTTTGAGAGTTGAGTTCGCTACCAATGGAGGAAATACGCGGGCCGGTTCCCGACCCGCCACCGGTCACGGCGGCGGCTGGCGCCGCCAGCGGCGGTGCATCCAGACCCACTGTTCGGGGCGGCGGCGGATCTGGGCTTCGATCGCCTGGGTCATCAGCGCGGTCGCCGCGGTCTCGTCGGAGGGCAGTTCGAGCGGGGGGAGGAAGCGGGCGAGGTGGGTGCCGTCGGGGCGGCGCTCGATGAAGGCGGGGACCGCCGCGACGCCCGGGCGGAGGGCGACCTTGGCGGCGCCGACCGGGGTGTAGGCGGGGCGGCCGAAGAACGGTACCCAGACGCCCTCGACGCGGGTGTCCTGGTCGATCAGCATGCCGAGCGCACCCTCGCGCAGCGCCCGCAGCAGCTCGCGGGCGGCGCCCGGGCGGCCGCGCTCGATGCTCTCGCTGCCGAAGCGGCGGCGGAATGCGACCAGGAGGTCCTGCAGCTCCGGCTCGTCGAGCGCGCGCGCAACCACGCGCATGCCGAGGCCGCGGCAGTTGATGGCGGCGGCGAGCAGCTCCCAGTTGCCGCAGTGGCCGGTGACGATCAGGACGCCGCTCCCGGCCGCGCGCAGCGCTTCGACCCGCTCCCACCCCTCGGCCTCGACGTAGCGGGCGACGTCGTCGCAGCCGCGGGAGAGGAGGTGGAGGTCCTCGGCGAGGTTCATCCCCTGGTGCAGGAAGGCGGCGCGGGCGAGGTCGCGGCGCTCGGTTTCGCTCCGTTCGGGGAAGGCGAGCGCGAGGTGCTCGAGCGCGCGCCGCCGGTCGCGCCAGCCGAACCGCCAGCCGAGCCGGCCGACGAAGCGCCCCACCCGCTGCACCGCCGGCAGCGAAAGGCGGCCGAGCGGCGGCGCCAGCGCGCGCAGCAGGAGGTGGACGGCGCGCGCCCGCAGGCGGCGGAGGCGGGCCTTGGCGGCGGGTGACATCGGGTGAGGAGCTACGGGTCCTCGCCCTCGGCGACCCCCGCGCCTTTGCGCTCGAGCAGCCCCTCGATCAGCCCCGGCCACGCGCCGCGCGCCTTGAGCAGCAGCTCGACCAGCTCGCGCACCGCGCCGCCGCCGCCGGGGGCGGCGAGCACGCGGTCGGCCGCGGCGCGCACCTCGGCGACCGCGTCGGCGGGGGCGAAGGAGAGGCCGCAGCGGGCGAGCACCGGCAGGTCGAGCAGGTCGTCGCCGGCGTAGGCGACGCGGGCGGCATCGGCGCGGTGGCGGTCGAGGAACTCGGCGAACGCGCGCGCCTTGTCGGAGCGGCCGGTGATCACGGCGTCGAGCCCCAGCTCGGCGAACCGGCGCGCGAGCGCCGGGCTGGCGCGCCCGGAGAGCGCGCCGACCTTGAGCCCGCCGCGCTGCGCCAGGCGCACCGCCAGACCGTCGCGGACGTGGAACACCTTGAGCCGCTCGCCGCCGCCGCCGTACCAGAGCCGGCCGTCGGTCAGGACGCCATCGACGTCGAGCAGCAGCCACTCGAGGCGAGCGGCCCGGCGTGCGAATTCGGGATCGGAGATCGCCATCAGGTTCCGGCGCAGCGGAAGGGCGACCGACCCACCGAGCCGCCGGGCGTCGGGCTCACGGGCGCCGCCGGCACGCCCGCCGGACGCCGCCGGCGCCGAGTATCCGAACCACGACGTGGATGCGCGTGCATACGCCGACTCAAAACAGCTCCAGCCCCCAGAGGTCGTGGAGGTGGACGATCCCCTCGAGCCGCCCGCCCGGGTCGCAGACGAAGAGCGAGGTGATCCGGTGGTCCTCCATCACCTTGAGCGCCGCGGGCGCCAGCTCGTCGCCGTCGATGGTGCGCGGGCGGGGGTGCGCGCACTCGCCGGCGGTCTTGCCGAGGACGTCCTCGTCGTGCTCGAGCAGCCGGCGCAGGTCGCCGTCGGAGATGCAGCCGGTCAGCCGGCCGTCGGCGTCGACCACCGCGGTGATGCCGAGGCGCTTCGCCGACATCTCGTAGATCGCCTCGCGCATCGGAGTGCCGGCGCCGACCCGCGGCACGCCGTCGCCGGCGTGCATCAGCTCGCGCACCTTGAGCAGGCGCTTGCCCAGGTTGCCGGCCGGATGGAGGCGGGCGAAGTCTTCGCTCGAGAAGCCGCGCGCCTCGACCAGCGCCATCGCCAGCGCGTCGCCGAGCGCGAGGATCGCGGTGGTCGAGGCGGTCGGCGCCAGGTTGAGCGGGCAGGCCTCGCGGTCGATCGCGACCGGCAGGTGGAGGTCGGCGTGGCGGGCGAGCGGCGTGCCGGGGCCGCCCGTCATCGCGACCAGCGGCACGCCCAGCCGCTTGAGCGTGCCGACCAGACGGAGCAGCTCTTCGGTCGCGCCGGAGTAGGAGGCGGCGAGCACGACGTCGCCCTCGACGATCACGCCGAGGTCGCCGTGCACCGCCTCGGCCGGGTGGAGGAAGAGCGCCGGCGTGCCGGTCGACGACAGCGTCGCCGCGACCTTCTTCATCACCAGGCCGCTCTTGCCCATGCCGGTGCACACCACCCGCCCCTTGCACCCGCGCAGCAGCTCGACCGCGCGGTCGAAGCGCTCGTCGAGCTGGGGGATCAGCCCGGAGACCGCCGCCGCCTCGGTCGCGAGCACCTCGCGCGCCACCTCGCGGGGTGGACGGGGGGCGTGGGGGGTGGCGACGGCCGCGATCTCGGGTCCGGCGCCGGTGGCGACGGCGGCGGCGCCTCCGGCGGTCGAGGCCGGGGCGCCGCTGGCCGCAGCCGTGGGGCCGGGCACCGGACGAGCGGGAGCGGGCGTGCGGTCGGCCATCGGCTTCAGCGGCGGGCGGGCTCGACCGGGTTTTCGGCTCGGATCTCGGCCGCGGCCTCGGCGAGCGCGCGGCGGACCGCGAGCGCCGAGCGGATCAGCGCCTCGGCGCGCTCCGGCCGGAGCTGGACCTCGCGGTCGGAGAGCGCGTGATCCGGGTCGGGATGGACCTCGAGGAAGAGCGCGTCGGCGCCGGCGGCGATCGCGGCGCGCGCCAGCGGCTCGGCGAAGCGGCGGTCGCCGCCGCTCTCGGCGGCGCGGGCGCCGGGCAACTGGAGCGAGTGGGTGACGTCGAAGACCACCGGGATGCCGTCCTCGTGGAGCAGGCGGAAGCTCCTCATGTCGACCACCAGGTCGTGGTAGCCGAACGAGACGCCGCGCTCGGTCACGGTCACCCGCCAGTTGCCGGCGGCCGCGGCCTTGCCGACCGCGCGCGCCATGTCGTCCGGGGCCATGAACTGCCCCTTCTTGAGGTTGAGCGCGCGGCCGGTCTCGGCGGCGGCGGCGATCAGGTCGGTCTGCCGGCAGAGGAACGCCGGCACCTGGAGCACGTCGCACACCGCCGCCGCCGGCGCGCACTGCGCCGGCTCGTGGACGTCGGTCAGGACCGGCAGGCCGGTCGCCGCCTTGACCGCCGCCAGCGCCTCGAGCCCGGCCTCGAGGCCGGGGCCGCGGTAGGCCTCGATCGAGCTGCGGTTGGCCTTGTCGAACGACGATTTGAAGACGAGCGCGACGCCCAGCCGCTCGGCGATCTCGGCGAGCCGGCGGGCGGTGTCGACGACCAGCGCGCGGCTCTCGATCGCGCACGGGCCGGCGATCACCGGCAGCGGGCCGTCGCCGCCCACCACCACCCCGGGCGCCAGCTCGACCGGCCGCGGCCGCGGGTCGGCGACCTCCGCGCCGCCGCCGGGCGTCGCCTCGCCCACCCTCAGTTCTCCACCGAGGCGTGGAGGCCGGCCTCGTCCACCACGATCTCCTCCGGCCGCTCGGCGCGCTCGCTCTCCCCCGCCTCGCGCCGCTTGCGCTCGGCGAGCGCGGCCGCGATGTAGGAGACGAACAGCGGGTGGGGGTCGGTCGGCTTGCTCTTGTACTCGGGGTGGAACTGGCAGCCGAGGAACCAGGGGTGGCCGGGCAGCTCGACGATCTCGACGAACTTGCCGTCCGGCGAGAGCCCAGAGACCACGAGCCCGCCGGCGGTCAGCGCGGGCAGGAACTTCTGGTTGACCTCGTAGCGGTGGCGGTGGCGCTCGCTGATGCGCGCCGCGCCGCCCCCCGAAGCGCCAAAATAGACGCGGTGCGCGAGCGTCCCCTCCTTGAGGTTGCACGGGTAGGCGCCGAGGCGCATCGTGCCGCCCATCTCCTCGACGCCGAGCAGGTCGCGCAGCTTGTAGATGATCGGCTGGTCGGTCTCGGGATCGAACTCCGAGGAGGTCGCGCCCGGGAGGCCGCAGACGTGGCGGGCGTACTCGATGACCAGGCACTGCATGCCGAGGCAGATGCCGAAGAACGGCACCTGGTGCTCGCGCGCGTAGCGGATGGCGCGGATCTTCCCCTCGGTGCCGCGCGGGCCGAACCCGATCGGCACCAGGAGCGCATCGACCTCGAACAGCTCGCGCGGCCAGTTGCCGGTCTCCATCTGCTCGGCGTCGATGTACACCAGCTCGACCGCGGCGTCGTTCGCGATGCCGCCGTGGACCAGCGCCTCGTTGAGGCTCTTGTAGGCGTCGGGCAGCGCCACGTACTTGCCGACGATCCCGACCTGCACCCGGTGCTTGGGGCTCTTGATCTTGCTGACCAGCGCCTCCCAGCGGCTCATGTCGCGGTCGTAGTGCGGGAGGTTCAAGTGCTCGAGGATCACCTCGTCGAGCCCCTCGCGGCAGAACAGCAGCGGCACTTCGTAGATCGTCGACACGTCGCGCGCCGCGATCACCTGGTCGACGTCGACGTTGCAGAAGAGCGCGATCTTCCGCCGCAGCTCTTCGGGGAGCGGGCGGTCGACCCGGCACATGACGACGTCGGCCGAGATGCCGATCTCGCGCAGCTCGCGCACCGAGTGCTGGGTCGGCTTGGTCTTCAGCTCGTCGGCGGCGGCGATGTAGGGGACGAGCGTCAGGTGGATGTTGAGCGCGTTGCCCTTGCCCAGCTCTTGGCGGAACTGGCGGATCGCCTCGACGAAGGGGAGCGATTCGATGTCGCCGACCGTGCCGCCGATCTCGACGATCACGATGTCGTGGTCGTCGGCGACCCGGCGCATCGCGTCCTTGATCTCGTCGGTGATGTGGGGGATCACCTGCACGGTCTTGCCCAGGTAGTCGCCGCGCCGCTCCTTGTTGATCACCGCCTCGTAGATCTTGCCCGTGGTGTAGTTGTGGAGCTTCGAGGTCGTGGTGTGGGTGAAGCGCTCGTAGTGGCCGAGGTCGAGGTCGGTCTCGGCGCCGTCCTCGGTGACGAACACTTCCCCGTGCTGGAACGGGCTCATGGTGCCCGGGTCGACGTTGATGTACGGGTCCAGCTTGATGTTGGTGACGCGGATGCCGCGCGACTCGAGGATCGCGGCGAGGGAGGCGGCGGCGATGCCTTTCCCCAGAGAGGAAACTACACCACCGGTTACGAATACATATTTAGTCATCTACCCACGGCGTGTAGGGATGGAGGAGTCTACAGGAACTCCCCCGCCGCTACAAATCCGCCAGCTCCCGGCGATCGCGAAAATGCTCCAGCGCCTCCGGATTGGCGAGCGCCTCGACGTTCTTCACCGGCCGGCCGTGCACGACGTTGCGCACCGCCAGCTCGACGATCTTGCCGCTCTTGGTGCGCGGGATGTCGCCGACCTGCAACACCTTGGCCGGGACGTGCCGGGGGGTCGTATTGTCGCGGATGCGCTTCTTGATCCTGGCGACCAGGGCATCGTCGAGCGCCAGACCCTCGCGCAGCTTGACA
>CAZNIX010000094.1:221-1727 GCA_964573125.1 uncultured Thermoanaerobaculia bacterium | reverse complement strand
TGCTTCGTGATCTCGCACCAGTCGCCATGGCGCCAGACGTTGGGGTACTTCTCGAAGTAGGCGGCGCGGTACTTCGAGCCGTCGGGGTCGTTCCAGAACCCCACGGGCATCGCGGGAAAGGGCCGCGTGCAGACCAGCTCGCCCTTTTCGCCGACCAGCGATCGCCCCTCGTCGTCGAACACCTCCACCGCGAGCCCCAGCCCCTTGCACTGGATTTCGCCGCGCCACACCGGGAGCACCGGGTTGCCCAGGACGAAGCAGCTCACGATATCGGTGCCGCCCGAGATCGAGGACAGGCACACGTCGTCCTTGATGTTGCGGTAGATGTAGTCGAAGCTCTCGGCGACCAGCGGCGAGCCAGTGGACAGCACCGCGCGCAGCGGCTCCAGCCGGTGCGTGTCCCTGGGCTTCAGGTTCAGCTTGGCGATGGCGTCGATATATTTCGCCGAGGTGCCCAAATGCGTCATGCCCTCGGCATCGGCGTAATCGAACAGGATGCGCCCGCGCTGCACGAAGGGCGAGCCGTCGTAGAGCAGCAGCGTCGCCTCGCTCGCCAGTCCCGAGACGAGCCAGTTCCACATCATCCAGCCGAGAGTGGTGAAGTAGAACACGCGGTCTCCGGCCTGCACGTCGGAATGCAGCCGGTGCTCCTTCAGGTGCTGCAGCAGCGTGCCGCCGGTGCCGTGCACGATGCACTTGGGCACGCCGGTGGTGCCCGAGGAGTACAGGATGTAGAGCGGGTGGTTGAATTCGACCCGCTCGAAGGCAAGCGTGGCCGGCGCAAAACCCTCGGTGAACTCGCCGAAGCCGCCATCGCCGTAGCGCACGATCACGGCCTTGCGCACGCTCGGCAGCCCCGCGAGCACCTGGGCGTTCTTCTCGGCGAGGCTGTACTCCTTGCCGCCGTAGAGATACCGGTCGGCGCAGAACAGCACTTTCGGCTCGATCTGCCCGAAGCGGTCGAGCACGCCCTGCACGCCGAAGTCCGGCGAGCACGACGACCAGATGGCGCCCAGGCTCGCCGTGGCGAGCGTTGCCGCGACCGCCTCGGGCACGTTGGGAAGGTAGCCGGCCACCCGGTCGCCCTTGCCCACGCCTTCGGCGCGCAGCGCCTGCGCGAGCTGCGACACGAGATCGTGGAGCTCGCGCCGCGTAAGCCTGCGCTTCACCTGGTCCTCGCCCCAGAAGACCATCGCCGGCGCGTCGTTCGCCTCGCGCAGCAGGTTCTCCGCGAAATTCAGCCGCGCATCCGGAAACCATTGTGCGCCCGGCATGCGATCGCCATCCACCAGCCGCCGCTCGCCCGGCACGCCGCGCACCTCGGCGAACTTCCACATGAGCGCCCAGAATTCGTCGCCCCGCTCCACGGACCAGCGGTGCAGCTCCGCGTAGTCCTTCTTGCCGGCGAGCTGCATGAAGCGCGCCATGCCCGTGCGCGCGGCGCGCGCCGGATCCGGCGTCCACAGCGGCTTCTCGCTCATGCCGTCGCCTCCGCGCGCTCCAGGC
>CAZNIX010000094.1:0-211 GCA_964573125.1 uncultured Thermoanaerobaculia bacterium | reverse complement strand
CCGGGGGAATGCGCTTCGACCTCTGCGTCTTCATGTCGATGAACACCACCACCGCGGCGCCGTCCGCGTAGGGCTCGGGATCGCCGTCCACGCGCAGCTCGTAGGTCGTGGCCACGCTCGCGCCGCCGGGCGGCGCGACGTACAGCCGCACTTCCACCGTGCCCGGGTAGGTCATCGCGCGCTTGTAGTTGCAGGACGCATTGGCGATCAC
>CAZNIX010000093.1:0-12530 GCA_964573125.1 uncultured Thermoanaerobaculia bacterium | reverse complement strand
TCGTCGGCTCCCGAGTGTAGCCCAACGGCGTAGCCCAACGGGCGGGGCGGATCGAGGCCGTCGAGGCCGGCCGGCGCGCGAGCGCGGCCGCCGGCGGTGCTACGATGAGCGGCCCCGCGCCGCGCGCGCCCCAAACGCCCGCGCGCCGTGGCCCGTAGACAGATGGCGAAGGAGAGGACCATGCCCGCGACCACCGCGCCCGTGCTCGAGCCGGCGGCGTACGCCGCGACCGCCGCCGCGGAGCGCGCCGGCGGCCCCCTGCGCACGCCCAAGGAGGTCCACCCGCAGGAGATCTTCGACGAGCTGCGGCATGGGGTGCTCGGCCAGGACCGGGCGCTGCGCTTCGTCTCGGTGGCGGTCTACAAGCACACCACCGGCCGGGTCTCGGCCAACATCCTGCTGGTCGGCAACTCCGGCACCGGCAAGACCACGATCATGAACAACATCCAGCGCCTATACGACACTCTGCCGGAGTACCGGCCGTTCCGGGCGCTGACGATCATGAACGCGAACCTCCTGGTCGACAGCGACCGCACCGAATTCCGGCCCGAGCGCCTGCTCGCGAGCGTCGAGCAGCGGGCGCGCCTCTTGCTCGGCGAGCGCCCGACCGCCGCCGAGCTGAAGGCGGCGATGGAGCGGGCGACGGTGTGCATCGACGAGATCGACAAGATGTCGTCGGTGCTCGCCGGCAAGCCGAACCCGCTCGGGGTGGTGCTGCAGCAGGGCTTGCTGACCCTGATGGAGGGCGAGCGGGTCAACTACCGCACCCACGCCTGGGAGGACGACCGCGAGCGCGACGTCAGCCTGACCATCGACACCTCGCACATGATGTTCTGCTGCGGCGGCGCGTTCGAGGGGCTCTACGACCAGGTCTACTCGCGGGTGACCAAGCCGGGGAGCGGCCAGAAGCTCAAGAGCGAGGCCAAGCAGACCGCCGAGGGGAAGGTGCGCATCGAGACCATCTTCTCGCTCGCCGACTTCCTCAAGATCCACGACCTCTTCGAGTACGGCATGGTGCCCCAGTTCATGGCCCGGTTCGACAAGCTGGTGCTGCTCAACGACCTGCCGCGCGAAGTACTCGAGGAGATCCTGCTCCACTCCTACGACTCGCCGTTCGTCCGCTCGCAGCGCTTCTTCCGCACCCTCGGCATCGAGCTCGAGATCGAGCCGCTGGCGGCGGCGCTGATCGCCGAAGCCGCGGCCAAGGAGACGCGCACCGGCGCCCGCGCCCTGCGCGACATCTTCACCGAGATCGTCACCCCGTTCGAGTTCGACCCCTGGAACGCCGACGGCCTCGAGGACGCCGCCGACGGCGGCCGCCGGCTGACGATCGGCGCCGACCTCGTCCGCCAGGCCCTCCGCTGACCCCGGCTACCGCCCTCGAACCTACGGGCAGGTCGCGAAGGCGTTGGTGTCGGTGATCGCCGGCGCCGGCGGACCCTGGGGCTTGAAGTAGCTCTTCACCACCTGCTCCTGGGTGTCGGTCACGGTGATCGTGTACTCGACGTTGGTGGTCGCGGCGGCGAAGACCCAGAACCGGGGCGCCGGGCCGCTGCAGGCGTTGAGCACCTTGAGCAGCACCTCCCAGTTGTCCGGGTTGAAGAAGTAGAACAGCCCCGAGTCGTCCGACCCCACCGGCACCACCGGGGCCAGGTCGCGGGTGCCGAACGTGGTGCGCCACTGGATCCGGGCCTTGAAGCGGTCGTCCGACAGGCAGCTCGCGCTCGTGCTGGGGGCGCACCCCGAGACCGGAAACACGTTCGTCATGAGGTCGAACAGGGGCTGGTTGTTGACGCGCACCGGCTCCTCGAAGATGCCGGTCTCGGTCGGCACCAGATCGACGTCGAACACCAGGCGCTGGCCGGAGTTGATCGTGCGCGGCAGGGTCGTCGGCGTGGTCACGCCGGGGGTGTTGTTGCACAGGTCGTCCCCGGCCGAGTGCGGCCCGACGCGGATGCCCCGGACGAAGAACGGCGGGCTGACGTTGATCGGATTCTGGATCGTGCCCGAGGCATTGCAGTCGCCGCCCTCGGAGGTGAAGCAGACGGTGAAGCACTGGAATTTGATCTGCCCCAGCTCGGCGGGGCCGTAGTTGACGGGGAGCGTGCCGCCGGCGTAGGCGGTCACCGCGACCATGGTCAGGAGCGGGAGAGCGGCGGCGGAGAGACGGGTTCGGATCATGGGGTCCTCCTTTCGGGCGATCCGCCGGCGCGTCGGTTCCGGCGGATCGGGCGGAAAAGACCGGCGGCGGCGAACGGGGGAGCCGCCCGCCCGCTGCCCCGGCCGGGTGCACGGTCGTCGTTGCGCTCCTCAGGACGCTGCGCTGCGCGGGCGACAACCGGCCTTCTAGCAGTACGGCGCCCTCCGGTCAACTCGATGACCGGCGAGGTCGTGTCCAACCGCCGATCCCCGGTCGCCTACCGCCGGGGAGGGGCGCCACCAGGAGTCGGGACACGGCCGGCGCCGATTTCGGTGACGCCATGTTCGGGCGCCGCGGGCGATTCGGACGTGCCGGGCGCTCGGCGGCGGGAGGCGGAGGGCGGCGACGCCGGGAGCGCCGGGTCAGTAGGGCAGGTCGTCGTCGTCGAGATCCTCGAGCGCCTCGAGGTCGTCGAGCCACGCATCTTCCTCGGGCGCCGGGGGCTCCTCGACGAAGATCCCGGCCTTGCGCAGCTTGGTGCGCACCGCCCCGGTCAGCCGCTCGCCCGGGGCGGCCACCGCGCGGTCGCCGAGCAGCTCGGCGCCCTTCCCGAGCGCCGCGCGCACGCGGCCGGCGGTCTCGGGGTCGGGGCAGCGCAGCAGGAGGGTGGGCGCGGCGCGGACGGTGCGGCAGGCGCCGAACCAGTCGCCGAGCTGGCGCTCGACGTTCGCGGGCAGCGGCCGGCTGGAGAGGCCGGCGAGCGCGGCGACCGCCTGCTCGGCGTTCGCGCCGGTGCTCGCGGCGGCGAACGCGGCGTCCCGCGTCAGGCGGTAGAGCGTGCCCACGCGCGAGCCGCCGGCGGCGATCCGCTGGGCGAAGCGGCCGGCGACGGCCTCGGCCGCGGGGGAGGGGCCGAGGAAGACGATCTCGAAGTTGGGCTGGACGACGACCTGGCCGTCGGCCGCCGCCGCGGCGCTCCACGTGAACTCGCCGGCGGCGCCCAGGAGGTAGCTGCCGGCGGAGGTCAGGGCGAAGCAGAAGCCGTCGGCTGCCGCGTGACCGAGCCGGGCGCCGCCGAACGCGACCAGGCGCTCCATGAGGAAGAAGCGCAGCAGGTCGAGCCAGCCGCGCTCGAGCTGCCGCTCGTCCGGTGGCTGGTAGTACCAGGAGGAGCGCCGGCGCCCGCCGGCGAGCAGGCTCGGCAGCGGGTTGGCCTCCTGGACGTGGTAGCTCAAGAAGCCGGCGGTCGGGACGAACACCCCTTCGCCGGCGGCGAGGAACGCGCGGGTCAGCGGGGCGACCAGGGCCGCGTGGTCTTCGTCCCCGAGGTAGCCGAGGCGCCGCGGCCAGAAGTCGAATCCGGGCTGCCACCCTCCCGCCCGCCGCTCCTTCTGCGGCGAGCGGCGCGCCTGGTCGAGCACGACCCGCAGCCGCTCGGCGTCGGGCCGGCCGAGCCACTCGAGTCCCGCCTTGGAGGCCGCGAGGCGGGAATGCCGTCCCAGCCGCGGGGAGACGAACCGGAGCCCGCGCAGGTTGGTGAGCGCCAGCTCGACCCGCACTTCCGGGCCGAGGCCGATCTGCTCTTCGGCGAGCGCCGGCGCCGGCTGCAGGCGCTCCTCGATCTCCCGGCGCCGGCGGACGTACAGGCTGCCGTCGTGCTGCCGCAGCCGGGCGGGCTCGGCGGCGAGCGCGGCGAGCACGGTCGTGAGGTCGCCGAGGCCGGGCGCTTCGGGGAACACCTCGAGCGGCTGGACCGGCCGCGGCGGCGGCACCCGCGGGCGATGGACGCGGGCGTGGATCTCCGGCCAGATCCCGAACAGCGGCTCGAGGTCGGCCGTGCGGAGGCCGGCGAAGACCAGGGCGAAGCGCAGCGCGCCGAGCAGGGCCGGCCCGAGATCCTTGGGCAGGACGGCGGCTCGCGCGGGGAGGTCGCGGGCCGGGATCGGACCGTCGCTCTCGAGCAGCAGCCGGACCAGCGCGCGGGTGCGGGCGGCGATCGCCGGCGCGCCGAGCAGCTGCCACACCTCGCTCGACGGTCCCCCCCGGTCCGAAGTCCGCTCGCGCGCCCAGACCTGGACGTCGGCCGCGGCGAGGAAACCGTCGAGCCAGCCCCGCTGCCCGATCTCGCGCGTGGTCACGCGACCGCCGTAGTGGCTGCGGTAGTGCCCGAGAGCGTCCAGCTCTTCGTGCGTGAAGTGCTCGGTGAGGTAGGAGTGGAGCGCCCGCTCGTCCGCCGACCCGTCGAACACCGGATGGCGGAACATCGCGCGCAGCGCGCGCAGGAACGCCCGCGCCGGGGGCAGGACCTGGATCCGCCGGCCGTCGCCGACCGGGGCGACCAGGCCGGCCGCGACCAGCGTTTCGCGCTGCGCGCCCGGCGTGGCGGCGGCGACGACCTCGCTCGGCTTGAGCACGAGAAACGCCTGCCGGGCCGCCCGCGGCAACCTCTCCCAGGCGGGCAGGTAGGCGAAGAACTGCCGCCAGTCGAGGTCGAAGAGCTTCACCGGGCGTCCTCGGCCGCGGCCGCCGGCGCCAGCTCGGCGGCGTCGCGGATCGCGTACTCGTAGCCCTGCTCGCAGAGGAAGAGCTGGCGGCGGAGCGCGAAGTCCTGCTCGACGGTGTCGGCGGAGACCAGGGTGTAGAAATGGGCCTGGTTCGCGCCCGCCTTGGGGCGGAGGATGCGGCCCAGCCGCTGCGCCTCCTCCTGGCGCGAGCCGAACGTGCCCGAGACCTGGATCGCGACCGCGGCGTCGGGGAGGTCGAGCGCGTAGTTCGCGATCTTGCTCACCGCCAGGACCGGCAGCCGGCCGGCGCGGAACTCGGCGTAGAGCGCGTCGCGGCGCCGCTGCGGCGAGGAGCCGGTCAGAAGCGGCAGGCCGAGCGCCTCGGCGAGCCGCTCGATCTGCTCGACGTACATGCCGATCACCAGCGCCGGCTCGCCGCGGTGGCGCTCGAGCAGGCGCTCGACCACGGGGAGCTTCGCCGGGTTCTCCGAGGCCAGGCGGAACTGCTCACGCGGCTCGGCGAGCGCGTAGTCGCGCCGCGCCTCGGCCGGCAGCGGCACCCGCACCTCGGTGCAGACGGCGGCGGCGATCCACCCCTCGCGCTCCATCTCCTTCCACGGCACGTCGGCGCGCTTGGGGCCGATCAGCGCGAAGACGTCGTCCTCGCGGCCGTCCTCGCGCACCAGGGTGGCGGTCAGGCCGAGGCGGCGGCGGGCCTGGAGGCCGGCGGTGATCTGGAACACCGGCGCCGGCAGCACGTGCACCTCGTCGTAGACGATCAGGCCCCAGTCGCGGCGCGCGAACAGCTCGAGGTGAGGGAACGGCGCGTCCTTGCGCGGCCGGCGGATCAGGATCTGGTAGCTGGCGGCGGTCACCGGGCGCACGTCCTTGACCGCGCCGGAGTACTCGCCGACCTGGTGCTCCTCGAGCGTGGTCTTGTCGAGCAGCTCGGCCAGCCACTGCCGGGAGGCGGTCGTGCTGGTGGTCAGGATCAGGGTCGAGGTCTGCTGGAGCGCCATCGCCGCGAGCCCCACGATGGTCTTGCCGGCGCCGCACGGCAGCACCACGATGCCGGCGCCGCCGGCCTCGGTGCCGCCGGCCCAGAACGCCTCGGCGGCGCGCCGCTGGTAGTCGCGGACCGCGAACGGGAGGCCGGACCGCGTCTCGGCGCGGAGCGCGATCGGGAGCGTCTCGCCGGCGCTGTAGCCGGCGAGGTCCTCGACCGGATAGCCGGCCTGGACCAGCGCCAGCTTGAGCCGGCCGCGCTCGGCGGCTTCGGCGTGCGCCGCGCGCGCGCCATCCCGATCGCGCAGCAGGGGCCCGACGCCCGGGCGGCGGTAGAGGCCGGCGAGCAGGTCCGGCTCGTCGGCCTCGAGCCGGAGGTCGCCCCCCTCGCCGCGCAGCAGGCGCAGCCGGCCGTAGCGGCTCGACCAGTCGCGGATCTCGGTCGCGACGTTGGCCGGCACCGGGAAGCGCGACAGCTCGGCGAGCGCGGCGACGATCGCCTCGCCGGCGAGCCCGGCGGCGCGGGCGTGCCAGACCGAGAGCGGCGTCACCCGGTAGGTGTGGACGTGCTCGGGCGACTTGACCAGCTCGGCGAACGCGAGCAGCCGGTCGCGCGCCTCCGCGGCGCGCGGGTGGTCGGCCTCGAGCAGGACGGTGTGGTCGCCCTGGACGATCAGAGGGCGGTCGGCGGGGGACTCGGTCATCGCGGATGCAAGGCGGACAAAAGCCCGAGGACATGCGAGACTACCGCACGCTGCGCGGACAGGCTCCGATCGCTCCGATCTTCCGGGCTCGATCTCTTGGCCATCAGCGCTAGGCTAAGATGACCCATGGGAGGACCCTGATGACGGTCAGGCTCGAGCCCGAACTCGACGTCGCGGAAGCCAAGAAGCGATTCTCCGACCTCCTGGGCCGGGTGGCCCATGGCGGCGAGAGCATCCTGATCACCCGGCGCGGGCGTCCGATGGCCCGGCTCGTGCCGGTGGCAGGCGACCGGGCGGCGCACCTGGCGAGCGTCCGCGGCTGGCTCGACGACGACGATCCGTTCTTCGCCGCCGTGGACGAGATCGTCGCGTCCCGGACCCGGCGCAGGCCGCGGGCTCTCGGACCGCCGGAGGGCGGGAGCGGCGCCGGGTCGTGAGCGGCTATCTGCTCGATCCCTGGGTCGCGCGCTTCCTGCGCTGGGGCGGGGCCTTCCTGCTGCTCGGCCTCGCCACCGGCTACGTGCCGGTCGGCCATTACCTGCTCTACGGCGACGCGGAGCAGTGCTCGTTCGCGCCCGTCCACGGCCACGTCATCCTGCTCGGCTGGCTGGGGATGACCGCGTTTGCGCTCACCTACCGGGCGCTCTACGGCGGCGGCGAGCCGGCGCCGCCGGAGCCGCTCGTGCGGTGGCACTTCGTCCTCTGCGTCACCGGCGTGGTCGGGGTCCTGGTCTACGCGGTGCTCGGCTGGTTCGTCCTCGCCCACCTCGAGGGGCACGTCCCGGAGGCGACCTCGGGCTGGCTATGGCACGGCGTCGACGGGCTGTTTCTGACCGTCTACGCCGCCGGCTGCGTCTGCTTCTGGCTCGCGATCCGGCCGGCGC
This sequence comes from uncultured Thermoanaerobaculia bacterium, assembly GCA_964573125.1. Classification (GTDB taxonomy): domain Bacteria; phylum Acidobacteriota; class Thermoanaerobaculia; order Multivoradales; family JBCCEF01; genus CAVSQV01. The sequence continues at coordinate 5,293 of CAZNIX010000093.1, read as the reverse complement.
TCCGGCGCGCCGCCGGTCGCTGAACCGCCGCCCGCCGGCGCGGAACGCATATGCTGGACGCCGCCCAGCACCTGAAAGGCACTCAACCGCCGACGCCAAGGCCGCACCGACCCCGGTTCGGCGTGGCGCGCGGCGCCAGGAGGGACCCGCCATGAAGCCGTCGCGTCGCTCGGTCGTCGCTCTCGCCGTCGCTCTCGCCCTCGCCGCCGCCGTGCCCGCCGGCGCGAGCTTCCATTTCATGCAGATCGAGCAGGTCGCGGGCGGCTTCTGCGGCGCCCGCGACGCCCAGGCGATCCAGCTCCGGATGCGCGCCGCCGGCCAGAACCTGACCGCCGGCGCGGTGCTGATCGCCTACGATTCCGCGGGCAACAACCCGGTGACGCTGCTGACCCTCCCCGCGAACGTCGCCAACGGCGCCGCCGGGGCGCGCGTCCTGCTCGCCACCCCGAACTTCTCGTTCGCCGGCGGCCCGACGCCCGACTTCATCCTCGCCAACCCGATCCCGCCCTCCTACCTCGAGGCCGGAAAGGTGGTCTGGGGGTTCTCGACCACGGTCTACTGGTCGCTCGCCTGGGGCGGGGCGAGCTACACCGGGACCAACACCGGCGTCATCGACAACGACGCCGACGGCAACTTCAACCCCCCGTTTCCCGGCGTCCTGCCGCACCTCGGCGACGACGCCGTGCGGTTCACGGGCACGGCCGGCGCCGCGAGCACCAACAACGCCGCCGACTACGCGCTGTCGGCCTCGCCGGCGACCTTCGTCAACAACGCCGGCTCCTCCTCGGCGCTCAACGTCTGCGTGTTCTACGACGGCTTCGAGAGCGGGGACGTCTCGGCGTGGTCGAGCGTCGTGCCGTAGAGGTCACGCCGCCTCGCCGACCGCTTGGGTCGCGGCCGCCTCGGCCTCGACCGCGGTCAGGGTCTTGCGCGTGAGGTAGGTGTAGACCGCGGGCACGGCGAACAGCGTCAGACCGGTGCCGAGCACCAGGCCGCCGACCACCGCGATGCCCATCGGCACCCGGCTCTCCGAGCCGGCGCCGAGCGCGAGCGCGATCGGCAGGATGCCGAGCACGGTGGTCAGCGAGGTCATCAGTACCGGGCGGAAGCGCGCTGCGGCGGCCTCGACCACCGCCTCGCGGATCGCCAGGCCGGCGGCGCGGCGCTGGTTCGCGAACTCGACGATCAGGATGCCGTTCTTGGTCACCAGGCCGACCAGCATGATCATGCCGATCTGGCTGAACAGGTTCAAGGTCTGGCCGAAGTACCAGAGCGAGCCGAGCGCGCCGGCGAGCGCGAGCGGCACGGTGAGCATGATCGTGAACGGGTCGCGGAAGCTCTCGAACTGCGCCGCGAGCACCAGGTAGACGAGCGCCAGGGCGAGCGCGAAGACGAACAGCAGCGCGTTGGACGACTCGACGAAATCGCGCGACTGGCCGTCGAGCGCGGTCGCGAAGCGCTCGTCGAGCACGCCGTCCGCGACCTCCTCCATCGCCGCGATGCCGTCGCCCATCGTGTAGCCGGCGGCGAGACTGGCCGAGACCGTGGCCGAGGCGTAGCGGTCGAAGCGGTAGAGCTGCGGCGGCCGGCTCTCCTCGGTCACCGTCACCAGCTTGTCGAGCAGGACCGGGGTGCCGTTGGCCGCCGGCACGTAAAGGTTGCGCAGGCCGGCCGGGTCGAGCCGGCTCTCGCGCGGCACCTGGAGGATCACCTCGTACTGCTTGCCGTCGATCAGGAAGAAGCCGATCCGCTGCTCGGCGAGCGCCAACTGGAGCGTCTCGGCGACGTCGCGCGCCGAGATCCCGAGGTCGCGCGCGCGGGCGCGATCGATCGAGACCCGCAGCTCGGGGCTGGTGAACTTGAGGTCGGCGTCGACGAACGAGAACTCCGGCCGGCGGCGGGCCGCGTCGACGAAGCGCGGCAGCGCCTCCTCGAGCGCCCGGAGGTTGGGCGCCTGGAGCACGAACTGCACGGGCAGGCCGAAGCGCCGGCCGACCGCGATCGTCGGCTCCTGGGTGAGGTTGACGCGCGCCGCGGTCAGCTCGGCGAGCCGCCGCTCGAGCGCCGCCGCGATCTCCTGCTGCGAGCGCTCGCGGATCTCGGGATCGGAGAGGATCAGGCGCACGAAGCCGGAGTTGGCCGACGAGCTGGCGCCGAAGCCGGGCGAGGTGACGCTGATCTCGGCCTGCCGCTCGGGCACCTCGTCGCGCACGACGTCGTTGACCCGGTCCATGAACGCATCCATGTAGGCGAAGGTCGCGCCCTCGGGGCCGGTGGCGCTGAGGCGGATCAGGCTCCGGTCCTCGAGCGGCGACAGCTCGCGCGGGAGAGTGAGGCCGAGGACCACGATCACCGCGCCGCAAACCGCGAACAGCGGCGCGACCAGCCAGCGCCGGCCGAGGAACCCCTCGAGCGCGCGCCGGTAGCCGCCGATCAGCCGCTCGAAGAACGGCTCGGTCGCGCGGTAGAGCCAGGGGTGGACCTCGCGCCGCTTGAGCAGCCGGCTCGAGAGCATCGGCGTGAGCGTGAGGGCGACGAACGAGGAGATCGCGACCGCCCCGGCGAGCACCGCCCCGAACTCCCGGAACAGGCGCCCGGTCAGCCCGCCCAGGAAGAGCAGCGGCAAGAGCACCGCGATCAGCGCCACGGTGGTCGCGATGACAGCGAAGAAGATCTCGCGCGTGCCGGCGATCCCGGCTTCGATCGGCGGCAGCCCGCGCTCGACCTTGGTGTAGATGTTCTCGAGCACGACGATCGCGTCGTCGACCACGAGCCCGATCGCGAGCACGATCGCGAGCAGCGTCAGGACGTTGATCGAGAACCCCGCCGCCCACATGATCGCGAACGCGCCGACCAGCGACACCGGGATCGCGAGCACCGGGATGAGCGTCGTGCGCCAGTCGCGCAGGAAGGCGAAGATCACCAGGGTGACGAGCGTGAACGCGAGGAACACCGTCTCGACCACCTCGCGGATCGAGCGGCGGATGAAGCGCGTGGTGTCGAAGCCGAAGCCGATCTCGACGTCGGCCGGGAGGTCCTGGCGGATGCGCTCGACGCGGCGGTAGAACTCGTCCGCGATGTCGATGTAGTTCGCGCCCGGCTGCGGGCGCACCACGACCGCGACCATCGGGATGCCGTCGTTCTTGAGGATCGTCCGCTCGTTGCGCGGTCCCAGCTCGGCGCGGCCGACGTCGGCGAGGCGCACCAGGCGCCCCCCCTGCTCCTTGAGGATGAGCTGGTCGAAGTCCTCCTGGGTGTCGAGCCGCGACAGCGTCCGTACCGCGAGCGCGACGGTCTCGCCCTCGATCTGGCCGCTCGGCAGCTCGATGTTCTCGCGCGCCACGGCGTCGCGCACGTCGAGCGGGGAGAGGCGGTGGGCGGCCAGCCGCTGGGGGTCGAGCCAGAGGCGCATCGCCGGCGGCCGCTCGCCCCAGATGTTGATCCGGCTCACGCCGGGGATGGTCTGGAGGCGCTCGACGAACACCTCGTCGGCGAAGCGCGAGAGCGCGATCAGGTCGCGGCCCGTGCTGCGCACCCAGAGCATGAGGATCGGCTGCGAGTCGGCGTCGTCCTTCGAGACCTCGGGCGGCTCGACGTCGGGCGGCAGGTTGTCGAGCGCGCCGAACACCCGGTCGCGGACGTCGTTGGTCGCCGCCTCGAGATCGGCGCCGAGGTCGAACTCGACGCGCACCGTCGACCGCCCGGAGCGCGAGGTCGAGGTCAGCGTGCGGATGCCGGCGATGCCGTTGACCGCGTCCTCGAGCGGCTCGGTGACCTGCGACTGGATGACGTCGGCGTTGGCGCCGCGGTAGTTGGTCGTGACCGTGATCACCGGCGGCTCGACCGACGGGAACTCGCGCACGCCGAGGAACGAGAACCCGAGCCCGCCGAAGATCAGGATCGTGATCGACAGCACCCAGGCCAGGACGGGACGGCGGATGGAGAGGGCGTAGAGGGTCATGCGGTGGGCTCCTCGGTCGGGGCCCTCTCATCGTATCGCCGAAGCAGCCGCCGCGCGGCGGTCCGCGAGCGCAAGCTCCTCGACCCACCGCCGCTGCGCGGCCGTCTCGGGCACCGGAACCCCGCGCACCCTCTCGATGGTGCGCAGCGCGGTCACGGGCTCCTCGCCGCCGGCGACCAGGAGCGACGCCGCGACCAGGGCGGATCTCCCGATCCCCTGGCGGCAGTGCAGGGCGACGCTCCTTCCCGCCGCGAGCGCCCTCCCCAGGAGCTCGATCAGCTCGGCGGTCGCCGCCCGCGACCCGGGAACGCCACGGTCGGGAATCGGGAAGCCGTGAAACTCCAGCCCCGCGCCGCGGGCGCGCTCGCCCTCCTCTCGAAGCCCCAGCTCCGAGCTCTCCTCCGGCGTCAGCAGCGAGACCACCACGTCGATGCCCGCTTCCCGCCACCTCCGCATCTCGTCCGCGAGCCAATCGCCGCCGCGGGGACGGGGGACGATCGCGAGACGACCCGACCAGGGGCCGGGGACGCGGTACTCTTCAATCGTCATGGCTGCCCACGCTCGAACGCCCGTCTACCCAGGCCTCCCGGGGTAGCTCGTCGACCTCCACGCCGCGTTCTCGCAGCACGCGGACGCGATGGTGGCCGTCCATTATCGTGCCATCGGGCCTGGCTTTCAAAGCGCCGGGCTTGCCGGGTCGCAACGAGTCGACCAGCTCGTCGGTCGTCAGCTTCCTGAAGGCAGCCAGCTTGGGCTGGCTCAACGAGCCTTCAGCATGCAGCGTCTTGAGTGGTGCCTGGCTCATACTGGGCCTGACATCGTGGCTTTGGCAGCGCGGCGATGGCGGTCGGCGTAGTCGGAGAGCCCCATCGCTTCGAACAGCTCGGCGGCACGGAGCAAGTAGGGCTGTCCGTCGTCGCGGCGACCGGCCCGGAGCAACGTCCAGCCGTAGTTGCCGATCACGGCGGGGACACTGTAGCGGCTGCCGATTGCCTCGTAGATGCCCACTGCCTCGGCGAGAAGGTCGTCCGCCGCTGCTTGGTCCCCTCGTAGCAGCGCGACCTCGCCTTCCGTCGCCCGGCAGTTGGCCTCGCCGAGGCGGTCGTCGACGGCGCGGAAGGCCTCGAGAGCGAGGTGATAGTGGTCGAGGGCGTCGTCGAAGGGCTTGCGGAACTGGAGCACGTCGCCGATGGCCTTGAGGGTGTTGGCCTCGCCGAGGCGGTCGCCGACGGCGCGGAAGGCCTCGAGAGCGAGGTGATAGTGGTCGAGGGCGTCGTCGTACCGGTCGCGGAACTGGAGCACGTCGCCGATGGCCTTGAGGGTGTTGGCCTC